>DASSQJ010000069.1:0-6549 GCA_035702545.1 Phycicoccus sp. | reverse complement strand
GGTGGCTGGCCATCATGGCCAGGGAGCGGGCGAGCTCCGGGGTGGGGCCCAGCGGCTCGAGGAGGGACACCGAGCGTTCGATCGCTAGTTCCGAGTCCTCGCCGCGCGCCATCCGCCAGTAGGCCCGGGACAGGTGGGTGCAGGTGTCGCCCGCGCGGAGGTCCTCCCCCAGGGACTCCCAGATGGCGAGGGCCTCCTCGCCGGCGGCGCATGCCTCCTCCCACGCGTCCGTGACCCCGAGCTCGACGGCCAGCCGGTCGAGGAGCCGGCCCCGAGCGGCGACGTCCCCCTCCTCGGTGACCCGGAGGGCGCGGCGGTACTGCTCGACGGCCTGGCGGTGGGCGCCGAGCCGGGCGGCGGTGGCCGCGGCGGCGGGGGCGTGCTCGCGGACGGCGGCGGCGTCGTGGGCCCCCTCGGCGTGGTGGGCGAGCCGGGCGTCGTCGGTGCAGCCGGCGGAACGCAGCGCGGCGAGGGCGGCGCGGTGGACGGCCGCCGCCCGGTGCTCGGGGACGGCCTCGGCGACGGCGAGCCGGGCGATCTCGTGGCGGAAGGTGAGCTCGGCGCCATCCGTGCCCACGACGCCCTGGGCGACGAGCTCGTCGAGCGCTCCCGGGTCGGTAGGCCCGTCGACCTCCTCGAGGAGGTCGAGCGGGACGCGGGTCCCGAGCAGCGCTGCGACGTCGAGGAGCCGGCGGGAATCGGGGCCGAGGTCGACGACGCGGCTCAGGACCGCCTCGCGGGCGGTGGGCGGCACGCGCCCGGAGACGGTGCGGAGCGCCTCGGTGAGGAAGAACGGGTTGCCGCCGGTGAGGCGGTAGAGGTCGTCGGCTCCCACGCCGGACGCGCTGGTGAGCTCGGCGACGGCGCCGCGGGTGAGGGGAGGGACGGTGAGCCGCCGGGTCGCGCCGCAGGTGACGAGGTCCCCGAGGGTGCGCCGGAGGTCGGGGGTCAGCTCGGCGCCGTCGTCCCGGTAGGTGACGAGGACCATGGCGCGGGCGTCCTGGAGGCGCCGGCAGAGGAAGTGGAGCAGGTCGAGGGTGGCGCGGTCGGCCCAGTGGACGTCCTCGACGACGAGTACGCCGAGCGCCGGTCCGGCGACCAGCTCGCGAAGGAGGGCGACGAAGAGCTGCTCACGTGCGGTGCCGGGTGTCCGCGCGAGCCGGGCGAGCTCACCGCCGACGACCTCGGCGACGTCGATGACGGGGCCGAGCGGGCGGGGGGTGAAGAGCCCGTCGCACGCGCCGCACAGCTGCCGGGCATCCCGGTGGCGCGCCCGGAAGGCGTCGACGACGGACGTCTTGCCGACGCCGGCCTCGCCCGCGATGAGGACGAGCCGTCCGTGGCCGGCCGCCGCATCCGCGGCCCAGTCGTCGAGGGCGGCGAGCTGCGGTTCGCGCTCGAGCAGGAGCATGCGGCCGATTGTGCTCCTCGTCACGGCCGGTCGTCTCTCCCCCGGACGGGTGGTGCGGGTGACGGGGCGGGGCGCGGGGTGCGCCTGGTCGTTCGGTGCGGTTCTCGGCCGCGGGGGTTGGGGCGCGGGGTGAGAAGGGGTGGTACGGAGACGTCCGGATGCCTTGCCCGGCGAGCCACGGGGCGGCGGACGCGTCGCCCACCACACGGGGCATGCACATGGATGGGTCACGGGGTGCGTCGAGCTCTCGGCTGCAGGGGGCCGCGTTCGGTCCACAGGCCGCGGCGGTCGGTCACGCCGTCCACAGAAGGTGCTCGGGGCCTGTCGACGGGGAAGGCGCCCCCGGAGGATCTCGGACGTGACGGATCTCCAAGGACTTCCCGAGAAGTACGCGCCCCAGCTCGCCAGGGCCCGCGCCCGGTTGAGCGTGCCGACGCAGGTGGGACTGGCCCTTCGGGAGCACCGTCGGCGCCTCCGGATGAGCCAGCGGGCCTACGCGCGTGCCCGAGGGCTGCACCGGTCGATGCTCGCCCGGCTCGAGGCGGGTGCCGACCACGTGACCCTGGCGGCGGTCATCGATGCGCTCGACGGGACGGGGTTCGCGCTGTACGTGGGGTTCGCGGACCCACCCGAGGAGCCCCCGCCCGCAGCAGCGGCGGCGCTCGCCGCCCCGATGCACTCGAGGTCCACCGGGCGTGCCGGTGGAACAGCGGTGACGGGCCGGGGCGAGGGACGCCCCTCGGAGCCGGTCCCACCCGAGGCCTGGGCTGCCACCGACCTCGTCGCCCGGGTCCGCGGCGGTGGCCGGAGGTTCCCGGCGCACCGGGTCGTTCGCGCCGTCGACAACCCGCCGATGTGGTGGTGGGTCCAGGAGTTCTTCGCCGGCCCGAGCGAACCCCCGCAGTGGTACGCGCCCGTCATGGACGGTGGTTTCCTCGCCGTCCTGCCGGAGGCCGCAGTCCTGGCCGACGACGCAGGCGCCGCCTGACCGGACCCACGGCCGGTCGGCCCGTGCACCATGGGATGGCCCCGGCGATCCATCCATATGGATGGTTCACGAGGGTGGGACGTGACCTCGGTGGGGGCGAGGATCGGTTGGCTCACTAGGCGAACCATCCGGACGTCTCGGACACACCACCCTGCGCGGGCCACACCGAGGGCCCTGCCACGGGGCGCCACCCCGCCTGGGCGCACCCCACCGCGGAGCGGCACCTACAACCGGTCCCCCACGATGACCGGCTCGTTTTCGAGGGTCACGCCGAAGGCCTCGCGCACCCCGTCGCGCACGGTCCGGGCCAGGGCCACGACGTCGGCCGCCGTCGCGCCGCCGCGGTTGGTCACCGCAAGGGTGTGCTTCATCGACAGCGTCGCCGGACCCGGCGCCCCGAACCCCTTCGAGAACCCCGCCCGCTCGATGAGCCACGCCGCGCTCGTCTTCACCCGCCCGTCGGCCTCCGGGAACCGGGGCGGCGACGCCGCACCCGCCCCCGACCGCTCCACCACCCGCGCCTCGAGCGCGGCGAAGTCGTCGGCGTCGAGCACGGGATTGGTGAAGAACGAGCCGCAGCTCCACGTGTCGTGGTCGAGCGGGTCCAGGACCATCCCCCGTCGCCGCCGCTGGGCCAACACCGCCTCCCGCGCCTCGCCGAGCGGCACCCGCTCCCCCACCTCCACCCCGAGCTGCGAGGCCAGGTCGGCGTACCGCACCGGCTGCGAGTGCGTACCGAGGAGCAGCTGGAACATCACGTCGATGACGACGTACCGGTCGGTCCCCTTGAAGAGGGAGTGCCGGTAGGTGAACCGGCAGTCGAGCGTGGTCATCGTCCGCACCCGCTCCTCGAAGCGGTCCCACACCCGGACCCGGGCGATGGTCTGGGCCACCTCCTGCCCGTACGCGCCGACGTTCTGGACGGGCGTGGCCCCGGTCGACCCGGGGATGCCGGACAGCGCCTCGACACCGGACCACCCCTCGTCGACGGCCCGCGCCACGACGTCGTCCCACGGCTCGCCCGCGGCGACGACGACGGCCGCGCCACCGCACGAGTCGGCGGACTCGACGCGAACCCCCCGGGTCGCGACCTTGACGACGGTGCCGTCGAACCCCGCGTCGGGCAGGACGAGGTTGGACCCCCCGCCGAGGACGAGAAGGGGCTCGTCGGCGTGGTCGACCTCACGGACCGCGTCGACGAGCTCGTCCGAGGTCTCGACGACGACCATCCGGGCGGCCGGCCCTCCGACCCGCATCGTCGTGTGCCCGGCGAGGGGCTCGTCGAGGCGCTCCTGCATCAGTCGAGGCGCACGACCGCGACGCAGCGGCCGAGGACCTTCTCCCCGCCGCAGGTCGTCGTCACGTCGATCGTCACCCGCCCGGTCTCCTCGTCGACCGCCTTGACGACGCCCTCGACGACGACCTCGCTACCGCCCTCCGGCACGACGACGGGCTTGGTGAAGCGGGTGCCGAACTCGACGACGCGGCCGGCGTCACCGGCCCACGCGGCGACGACCGAGCCGGAGGCCCCCATCGTCCACATCCCGTGGGCGATGACGTCGGGCAGGCCGACGGACCGGGCGAACTCCTCGTCCTGGTGGATCGGGTTCTGGTCGCCGGAGGCGTTCGCGTAGTCGACGAGGGTCTGGCGCGTCACCGGGACGGTGACCGGGCCGATGACCTCACCGACGGACACCTCGGACAGCGCGCGGGCAGCCATGCTCACTCCTCCCCGCCGCGGACGACGATGGTCGACGTGCACGTCGTGAGCGCCTCGCCCGTCGTCGTGGTCAGCTCGGTACGGGTCGTCACCATCGCGTGCCCTCCGGCGGAGCGCACCTGGTCGACCGTCACGGCGCCGAGGACCTCGTCGCCCGCGGTGATCGGTCGGTGGTGGACGAACCGCTGCTCGCCGTGGACGACGCGACTGAAGTCGATGCCGGCCTCCGGGTCCGCGACGTAGGCCCGGTCGGACTGCTGCGCGAACCGGACCGCCAGGGTCGGCGGGGCGATGACGTCGGCGTACCCCGCCGCTCGCGCGGCCTCGGGGTCGGTGTGCACGGGGTCGCTCGCCCCGACGGCCGCGGCGAAGGCGGCGATGAGGGCGGCGTCGACGGCGTACGGCCCGCTCGGCGGGTAGGTGCGCCCCACGAAGTCCGGGTTCACTGGCATGGCGCCCACTCTAGGAGGTCACCGACCGCCCCCCGGACGACGAGAGGCCGCCGGCACCGGATCGGTGCGGGCGGCCTCGTGGCTGACAGCGGCGGTCAGCGGGTCTCGCGGTGCGTCGTGTGCTTCTTGCAGCGCGGGCAGAACTTCGCCAGCTCGAGCCGGTCCGGGTCGTTGCGGCGGTTCTTCTTCGTGATGTAGTTGCGCTCCTTGCACTCCGTGCACGCCATGGTGATCTTCGGGCGGACGTCGGTGCTCTTGCTGGCCACGGGGCAACCTGCTCTCGGGGAAACGATGGGTGGATCGGGTGGGGCGTCGGCGCGGACGGCGGTCCGCGCGCGCACCAGCACAACAGGGTACGCGACCGTGGTGTTCCACGGAAATCGCGAACCGTGCGTAGCGGGAGCGGGGCTCGATCCCGCGACCTCACGATTATGAGTCGTGCGCTCTAACCAGCTGAGCTATCCCGCCTCGCCCGGCCGTCCCGACGGGACCGGCTCGGCCGGGTGAGAGCCCCCTGTCGGAATCGAACCGACGACCTTTTCCTTACCATGGAAACGCTCTGCCGACTGAGCTAAGGGGGCGGGCGATCGGGACGGTGACCGGCCCGGATGCGCGACCGAGACACTACACGGTCAGTCTCGGTCGAGCGAAATCCGCGCCTCCACCAGGGCCGGTCCGTACCAAGTGATCCGGCGCCCCGAGACGAGCCGGGTCGGGACCCGCCGGAACGCCTCCGGCCCGTCCACCTCGGTGAACTCGTAGGGCTCGTCGGGAAGGAGGACGACGTCGGCCATCGCCGGCTCGTCGACGTCGTCGAGCTCGACGTGCGGGTACCGGCCGACCGCTCCCCCGGTGACGACCTCGTAGCCCGCCCGCGCGAGCAGGTCCGCGGTGAACGTCGGACGGCCCACGACCATCCACGGGTCCCGCCACACCGGGACCACCGCCCGCGCGCTCGGCGCCGGGACCGGGCCGCACCACCCCTCCTCCGCCTCGGCGAGCCACGACGGCTGGGGCACGACGAGCGCCTCCGTGAACAGCCGGCGCATCGACGCGACCGCCTGCGGGACGGTCTCGATGTCGGTCACCCAGACCGCCACGCCCTGCTCGCGCAGCCGCCGGACGTCGACCTCCCGGTTCTCCTCCTTGTTGGCGACGACGAGGTCCGGGGCCAGGCCCGTCACCGCGCGCAGGTCGGGGTTCTTCGTCCCCCGCACGCGGACCACGTCGAGGTCGGCGGGGTGCGTGCACCAGTCCGTGGCGCCGACCAGCCGGTCCGGGCAGGTGGCGGCGAGGGCCTCGGTGAGGGACGGGACGAGCGAGACGACCCGGCGCGCCCGCCCCGCGAGGGGCACCGGCGCGCCGAGGTCGTCGCGGAGCACGCTCAGCGCGGCGCCATCCGCAGCGCGCCGTCCATCCGGATGACCTCGCCGTTGAGGTAGTCGTGGTCGACGATCGAGAGGGCGAGACGGGCGTACTCGTCGGGTCGGGCAAGCCGCTTCGGGAACGGCACCCCGGCCGCGAGCCCGGCACGGAACTCGTCCGAGACGGTGGCGAGCATCGGTGTCTCGACGATGCCGGGGGCGATCGTGACGACGCGGATGCCGTACTGGGCGAGGTCGCGGGCCGCCGGGAGGGTGAGTCCGACGATGCCGCCCTTGGACGAGCTGTACGCGGCCTGGCCGACCTGGCCGTCGAAGGCGGCGATGCTCGCGGTGTTGATGACGACGCCGCGCTGGCCGTCCTCGAGCGGCTCGGTCTCGGCCATCGCCTCGGCCGCCGCCGCGAGGACGATGAAGGTGCCGACGAGGTTGATCTCGATGACCTGGCGGTACAGGGCGATGTCGTGCATCCCCTGACGCCCGAGGATCCGGGCGCTCCACCCGACGCCGGCGCAGTTCACCGCGACGCGCAGCGGGCGGTCCTCGTCGTCGGCCGCCCGCGCCACCGCGGCGCGGACCTGCTCCTCGTCGGTGAC
>DASSQJ010000068.1:0-2696 GCA_035702545.1 Phycicoccus sp. | reverse complement strand
CGCCATGGCCATGCCCAAGCACGACAGCGTCGAGCAGTACCTCGAGGCGACGAGCGACGACGGCCGCGCGGCCTACGCGCGGGTCGAGCAGGTCGTCCGCGCCCACGCCCCGGACGCCGAGGTCCGGATCAGCTACGGCATTCCGACCTTCTTCGTCGGCGGCAAGCGGCTGCTCCACGCCGCGACCTGGGAGGACCACCTCGCGATCTACCCGCCGCCGCCCGGCCTCGACGTCGGCGACCACCTCCACGGCAAGGGGACGATCCGCTTCCCCTACGCGCAGGAGTGGCCGGCCGAGCTCGTCGAGGCGATCGTCGTCGGCCACCTCAAGCGCATCGGCCGCTGACGCGGGAATCCCCATCGGCGCTTCCGGATGCGGGTGTCGGACGTCGGGGGCAGAGTGGAATGCATGACGACGACGGCCTGCAGCATCATCCCGCCCTACGTGCTCGAGGAGCTCGCCCAGAGCGACGACGAGCGGGTCGCCGCGCAGGCGCGGCGGACGCTCGAGGTGGACGCCGGCATCCGCAGCAAGCTCCGGGCGCGGGACGCGATCCCCCTCCCGAGCGAGCCGGCGCCACAGAGCACGACCCGCGGCGCGAGCCGGGAGCCCCAGCGCACGATCTACGACGCCAAGGGCGGCACCAAGCTGCCCGGCAACCAGGTGCGTCGGGAGGGTGAGTCGGCGACCGGCGACGAGGCGACGGACCAGGCCTACGACGGCCTCGGCGCGACGTGGACCCTACTGCACGACGCCTTCGAGCGCGACAGCCTCGACGACCGCGGGCTGCCACTGCTCGCGAGCGTCCACTACGGGCGCGACTACGACAACGCCTTCTGGGACGGCGAGCAGATGGTGTTCGGCGACGGGGACGGCAAGATCTTCCTCGGCTTCACCCGGAGCATCGACGTCATCGGCCACGAGCTCGCGCACGGGATGACGCAGTACACCGCCGGCCTCAACTACCAGGGCCAGTCCGGGGCGCTCAACGAGCACGTGTCGGACGTCTTCGGCTCGCTCGTCAAGCAGAAGAGCCTCGGCCAGAGCGCCGACCAGGCGGACTGGCTCATCGGGGCCGAGCTGCTCGCGCCCGGCGTCAAGGGCAAGGCCCTCCGCTCGATGACGGAGCCGGGCACGGCCTACGACGACCCGCGCCTCGGCAAGGACCCCCAGCCCGACCACATGGACCGCTACGTCGAGACGAGCGACGACAACGGCGGCGTCCACATCAACTCCGGCATCCCCAACCGCGCCTTCGCCGTCGCCGCCCTCGAGCTCGGCGGCAACGCGTGGGAGGGCGTCGGGCAGGTCTGGTACGACGTGCTCACCGGGGACATCAAGGCCAACTGCGACTTCGCGACCTTCGCCGCGCTGACGATCAAGGCGGCGACCGCGGTCGACGAGGCGACCGCCGCCGCGGTGCGCAAGGGCTGGGAGACGGTCGGTGTCGACCCGGCCAAGGCGGCCAAGCCGCGCAAGCGCCGGTCCCGCACGAGGAAGCCGGCAGGTGACCAGGCCGCACCCGGCAAGAACGCCAAGGTCGTCGTACGCCGCACCGGCGGCGTCGCCGGGGTGCAGGTCGAGCGCGAGGTCCGGCTCCGCGACCTGTCCCAGGAGGACGCCGCCCACTGGCAGGCGCTCGTCGAGACCCGGGCCCTCGAGCGGGCCAGCCTCGACACGGGCTCCCCTCGCCCCGACGCCTTCAGCTACGAGGTGCACGTCCCGAGCCGCGGCCTCGACCTGAGCATCCCCGAGCCGGCCCTCGACGACAAGGCGCGCGAGCTGCTCGACCGCACCCTCCGCGAGGACTGACCGACCGACCCGGCCGGTCCCCGACAGCCGCCCGGAAAAGGCCGCACAGCGGCTCAGAATGCCCCGGGTGAGTGTCGGGGGTCGGATCCGGGGGGTTTCGGCGCGCAAAATGCCCGTGACGGCCCGCCCAAGGCGACACGCGTCGGCCCGGACCGATAGAATGACGGGAGTCAAGCGCCCGGTCGGGTCACCGCACCGGGCGCGCACCATGACCGGCGGTCGCGGAGGACCGCACGTCACCGGACGCCGCCCGCCGAGGTGGGCTGCGCCCGCGAGCCGAAGGAGCACCGTGGCCGACCAGCCCACGCCCGAGCAGGACCGTCCCGAGGACGCCGCGGCCCCGCATTCGCCCGAGCCGACGGACGCAACGGAGGCGACGGAGGCGGTCGACCCGACCGAGGCGCACCCGGAGACCCGCCCGGCGCCCTTCGGCGGCGACTACGACGCAGCGGCGATCCAGGTGCTCGAGGGCCTCGAGGCGGTCCGCAAGCGCCCGGGCATGTACATCGGCAGCACCGGCGAGCGCGGCCTGCACCACCTCGTCTACGAGATCGTCGACAACGCCGTCGACGAGGCGATGGCCGGCTACGCCGACTCGATCGACGTGACGCTGCTCGCCGACGGCGGCGTGCGGGTCAAGGACAACGGCCGCGGCATCCCCACCGACACCGCTCCCGGCCAGGAGCTGCCCGCACTGACCCTCGCCCTCACGGTGCTCCACGCCGGCGGCAAGTTCGGCGGCGGCGGCTACAAGGTCTCCGGCGGCCTGCACGGCGTCGGCATCAGCGTGGTCAACGCGCTGTCCACCCGGGTGGACGTGGAGATCCGCCGGGCCGGTCAGGTCCACGAGATCTCCTTCGAGAACGGCGGGACCACGGTCGCC
>DASSQJ010000067.1:0-8913 GCA_035702545.1 Phycicoccus sp. | reverse complement strand
CGACCGCACGATCGTGCGGTCGATCGGCCAGAGTGCCCAGCGGGTCGCCGCCGTCGTCGTCGGGATGAGCATCGCCTGGCTCGTCGGGTCGGTCGTCGGCGTCACGTGGTGGTCGATGGTCCTCGTCATGTTCATCGCCCTCGTCATCGGGCGGTGGGACCGGCTGGGGGACCACGGCATCCAGGTCCCGGTCATGGTGCTGCTCTCGCTCATCACCGTGAAGTGGGCGGACGTCGCGTTCACCTACCTCACCATCGTCGAGACCGTGCTCGGCGGCGTCGTCGGCGTGGCGGTCAACGCCGTCGTGCTCGCCCCGATGCACATCACCGGTCCGCGCCGGGCCGTGCGTGACCTCACCGAACGGGTACGGGTCCTGCTCGACGACATGGCCGCCGGCCTGCGCGAGGGCTGGGACGGTGACCGGGCGTGGCAGTGGCGGGACCGGTCGACGAGCATCGGCGAGGCCGTCCCCGAGGTCCTCGAGGCGATCGAGACCGGCCGCGAGAGCACGCGCCTCAACCCGCGGCACCGGCTGCGGCCGGCGCGCATCGCCTGGGACGGGTACGCGCGCACCGCCCAGGCGGTGCAGCGCTGCCAGTGGCCCGTCGCGGGTATCGCGAGGACGCTCGCCGACGCGGCGGACGACGCGCAGTGGCAGCCGGCGCCCTCGGAGCGCTGGCTCGGCCGCTACGCCGGGGTCCTCGAGCACCTCGGGGCGGCCGTCGCCCGCTTCGGGGTCCACACCGAGGAGGCGGACCGGGAGGTCGCCGAGCACCTCGACTCCGCCGTGCAGGCCCTCGACGACCTCGGCACCGAGGTGCGCGAGACGCCGCTGGACGACCCGCACGCCTGGCCCGCCTACGGGGCCCTCGTCCTCGAGGCCCGTCGGCTCGCCGACGAGATCCGCGGGCAGAACCCGGAGGCGGCGGTCCCCACGGACACCGGGCCGATCCGGATGCCGCTCGGCGAGGCGCTCCGCGAGACCGGCCTCACCTCCCGGCCGCCGAAGGACCCGTGACGCCGGCGCGAGCCGCTCGTGGACACGCTTGGGTGCACCGCCGGGCATGGCCCGAACGGGTCATGGTCACCCCCACGGCCTGCCCATACGGTGAGGAGCAGCCGGGGCAGGGCGCCTCGGTGGGTTCGAGCCGTGGACCCCGTCGGGAGCCGCCGACGGTGGGCGACGGCCGAGCCGACGCAGGGAAGGCTCTCCACATGTCCCCATCCGCTGTGCCCCGATCGCGTGCCCTCCAGGTCCTCGCCGCCACCGCGGCGGTGGGCCTCATCCCGGTGGCCCTCACCGCCGTCCACCTGCCGAGGGCAGCGGACGCGCCGGTGGTGCAGCCGGCCGCCGACCCCCCGTCGTTCACCAACCGGTGGATCGCCATCCAGACCGGCGCCACGTCGAGCATCACGCTCAACAACGCCTCCGGCCAGATCGGCGCCGCGCAGACCCTCGCTCCGGACACCAACTGCGGGATGAACCAGGGCTCCGCCGCGACGCGGTACGTCACCTTCACCGGCTCGACCGGAGGCGCGTTCTCGGAGTCCCTCGCCTCGTACCAGGTGGGGTCGATCGGGGTGAAGGAGAAGAAGTCCGGCACCTCGTGCTACCGGGTCGACTCGGCGACGAGCGAGTCCCTCGACCTCAAGCTCGGCGCCGCCCTCACCTCGGCGTCGGGGTCGCAGGCCATCGCCTCCTCCGCCTTCCTCGACCTCGAGATGAAGCAGAGCGCGCGCATCCTCGCCACCGCGAAGCTGCAGGGCACGACCGTCGCCACCTTCGAGCTCCAGAGCGGGGCGTCCGTCGGGCTGCCGGGGATCGCGACGACCCCTCCGTCGACGTGCAACGGGTCCGCGGACTCGGGGCCCGACTCCGGCACCAGGGACAACTGCCGGTGGGCGATCAGCGCCCCGAGCTGGCTCGGCAGCGACGACGGCGTCTTCTTCGACGAGCTGGTCCTCAAGGCCGTCGCCGGGTCGTTCTCGCTCGAGGGCGGCGCCGACGGCTCGTACGCGCCTGCACCGCTCGCCCCGGTCAACGCCTCGATCATCGAGGTCGTCGACGCGACCCTGGACTGCGGGACGAAGACGACGACGCTGAACGGTGCCGGCTCGACCCCCGGCGTCTACGTCACCCGCCTCGACAACGCCGACGGGTCGGCGTGCCGGCTCATCCCGTACGCGCTCAACCAGGGTCCCGGCTTTGCCCAGTTCCTCAAGCCGCTCAACAGCCAGACGAGTGCCCAGTTCATCTGGGACCTCACGTGGACGGTCGACCAGCAGGCGGGCAAGACGGCCTTCCCTGAGCTGAAGATCGACTACGAGGCGGGCTCGTCGCTGAGCCCGTTCCAGCTCGGCTGGTGCCCGGAGGTCGACGCCACGACGTTCACCGGCTACACCGACGCCGCGATCGCCAGCCTGCTCTCCCGTGGGGTCATCACCGACCAGGACGACGTGCTGAGCGGCACGCAGTTCGCGTGCGTCCTCTCGCGTGAGGGCCACGCGGTCGCCGACCCGGCGGGCAAGGTCGTCATCCACGACCGGGTGTACGTCTACGGCGACGCACGGATGCAGTTCTAGGACGCCGCGGAGGGGGCCCGGGCCGGGACCCGGGCCCCCAGCGACGACAACAGCTCGTCGGCGCGCTCACCGGCCCGCTCGGCGCCCTCGGCGTCGCCACGGGCCAGGAGGATGCGGGCCGAGGTCCGCAGGAGCTGGGCCTCCTCGTGGGGCACCTCCTGCTCGCGCGCGGCCACGAGTCCGGTCTCGGCCTGCTCGTCGGCCTCGTCGAGCCGACCGAGCGCGAGCAGGGCACGGGCCCGCTGGAGGCACAGGTGCGGCAGCGAGGACGCGGCCTCGAGCCGGGCGGCGTGCTCGGCGGCGTCGATGACCGCGAGCCCCTCCTCGGGGCGACCGGCCCGAATGACGGCCTCGGCCTGGACGAGGGAGGCCTCGAGCGCGCTGGACGCCTGCCCGAGCTCCGCGAGCCGGGCCGCCACGTCGGCCGCCGCTACCGCCGCCTCGTCGAGGGCCCCCCGCGCCAGGTGGACGCGGGCGAGCTGGATCTCCGCCTGCGCGAGGAACGAGACCGCCCCCGACGCGCGCAGCACGCGCAGCGAGTCGTGGAGCAGCTCCTCGGCCTCGTCGACCTTCCCCTGGTTGAGGAGCAGCTCGGCGAGGTTGACGCCCGTCTCGGCGGCGCCGAAGGCCTTGCCGGCCTCGAGGGCGACGCGCCGCCCCGTCGCGTACCACTCGGCCGCCTCGGTCCACCGGCCGGCGTAGTACGCGATCGTCCCGAGGTTGCCCCGCACGGCGGCCTCGAGGGAGCGCCATCCCTCGGCGACGCAGATCTCGAGCGCCTCGCGGTGCCGGGCACCGAGGCCGGGGACCCCGAGGCGGATCTCGATGCTGTCGATGAGCATGAGCGCCCGGACGAGGATCGCGTTGTCGCCGACCTCGCGGGCCTGCGCCGCGGCCCGCTCCGCCCAGTCGCGGGCCTCCTGGGGGCGCTCCTGCTCGATGCGGGCGAGGGCGGTGAGGTTGTCGAGCTGGGGCAGCAGCCGACGGCCCTCGTCGCCGGCGTCGCCGAGGATGCGGCGGGCGCGGGCGACGACCCGCAGCGCGGTGCCGAACTCGCCGGTGCGGTTGTGGACGGTCGCCTGGCGGGCGAGCACCTCGGCCCGCGCGACGGGGTCGTCGCGCAGGAGGCGGGCGGCCCTGCGGTAGGCCTCGACCGACTCGCCGAACATGCCGGCGAGCTCGCGGAGCTCGCCGACGAGGCTCCACAGCTCGGCCCGGTCCCGGTCGGTCACCTCCGGGACGCGCCGGCTCACCTCGATGGCCGACTCGAACTGGTCCGCCGCGTCGGCGTTCGCGTACGACCGGCGAGCGAGGCGGCCGGCGAGCTGGGCGTAGCGCCAGGTGCGCGGGGCGTCGCCGGAGCGGGCGAAGTGGAGGGCCAGGGTGGGGGAGTCCACCTCGAGGTCGGTGCTGAGCCGCTCGAGGGTCTCACCGGCGGTCTGGTGGAGCCGGGCGCGGAGCCGGTAGGCGAGGCCCTCGTAGGCGGCGTCGCGGACGAGGCTGTTGCGGAACTGGATCCGGTGCGGCCCGTCCGGCTCGAGGAACTCCATGAGCGAGTCGTAGGCGACGGTGTCGACGTCGAGCCCGTCGGCGCGCAGCGTCGCGTTGACCACCTCGCGGCGGAAGCTGCGGCCGAGGACGGCGGCATACCGCAGGACGCGCCGGACGTGGGGTGGGAGGCGGTCGATCTGGGCGCTCATCGCGGCCTGGAGCGACTCGGGGAGCAGCTCGAGGGTCCCCGAGCCGCGGGCCAGGCGGGTGACCTCGTCGACGTAGAGGGGGTTGCCGTCGGCCCGGGCGACGATGGCGGCGACCTCGTGGGGGCGCAGGGGAGTGGACTCGGTCGCGGCGTGGACGAGCCGTTCGAGCACCTCGGGCGGCAGCGGCTCGAGGGTCACCCGGGTCGCCTCCTCGGGGAGGAAGCCGCCGGAGTCGCCGCGCCGGACGCACACGACGGCCCACGGACGTCCGGCGGTCGCGGCCGCCACCCGGTCGAGCAGGTGCGCCGAGGCGCCGTCGGCCCAGTGCGCCTCCTCGACGACGACGGCGAAGGGGCCCGTGACGAGTCGCCCGACGAGGTCGATGACGACGTCGGCGACCCGGTCGGCGCGGAACGCCGGGTCGATGCGGTCCGCCTCGGGCGTCGCCGGGACCGACACCTGGACGACGTCGGCGAGGAGCGGGGCGAACGGCAGGAGGTCGGGAGCGGCCCCGCGCAGCAGGCCGCGGAGGGTGGCCCCCATCCGCTCGGGGGTGTCCCGCTCGATCCCGAGCAGCCCGCGGAGCGGGTCCCGGAGGACCCGGTAGGTGCTCGTCGCCCCGTAGGGCTCGCCGCGCAGGGTCGCCACGGTGGCCGGGGGAGCGTCGGCGAGGGCCTCGTGGACGAGGCGGGACTTCCCCATCCCGGTGGCGCCGTCGACGAGGACGACCCCGCCCTCGCCCGAGAGGGCACGGGCCAGGGCGTCGCGGACGAGCGCCACCTCGGCCTCCCGGCCGAGGAAGGGCAGGTGGGACTCCGCGGCGGCGGCCCGGGTGCCGGTCTCCTCGCCGACCTCGTGGACGAGGACCGGATGGGACTTGCCCTTCATCGCGAACGGCCCCGCGGGGGTCACCTGGAAGGTCGTGCGGGAGTGCTGGAGCACCGAGGGATGGACGTAGACCGTGCCGGGCGGCGCGACCGCCATGATCCGCGCCGCGGTGTTCGTCGTGTCGCCCATGGCCGAGTAGGCGGCCCGCTCCGCGACACCGACCTCCGCGGCGAAGACGTGGCCGCGGTTCGCGCCGAGCTGGACGGGGAACGGTGGGTCGGCCTCGACGACGCGTCGCAGCGCACGCACCATCCGGCCCTCGTCGTCCTCGCGGGTGAACGGCACCCCGGACCCGAGGAAGAACTTGCCGCCGTCGCTGTCGAGGTCCGTCGCGAGCAGGGTGACGCCCTCGGGCTCCAGGGCGGACTCCACCGCGGTGACGAGCCGGTGCAGCCGCTCGGCGAGCGGCTCGACGCCGTCCTCCTCGAGCACGGCGTCGGTCCCGGAGAACCGGATGAAGCCGATCGTCGCGAGCCGGTGCTCCGGGTCGGGCGCCCCGCCGGCGAGGTGCGCCCCCAGCTCGTGGGGGAAGAGCGTGGCGAGCAGGTCGGCGTCGCCGGGGGGCGGGGCCGCCGGCCCCGGGGCCGGGTGGTGCGGCCGGCGACGGCGCAGGAGCAGCGCCCCGTCGGCGCGGGGCCGGGTCGACCCCGGGGAGAGACGCGCCGCGGTCTCCGGGGTGACGACGACCTCGCCCGCCTCGGCGACCTTCTCCGCGTCGGCCGTCGCCGAGGCCCCGGGCCCGAGGACGAGCAGCTCGCGGGTGGGGGAGCCGACGAGGAAGAGGTGGATGTCGCCCGAGTGCACGCCGACGGACATCGACAGGGCGAGCCGGCCCACCGACGTCCGCTCGGCCGCCGAGGCGCGCAGGGCGGCCCGCATCTCGACGGCGGCGTCGCACGCCTGCTCTGGGTGGTCCTCGCCGCGGAAGAGGAAGAGCAGGGCGTCGCCGCCGAACTTGAGGAGCTCGCCCCCGCGCGCCGCGCTGATCCGCAGCATCGGGGAGAAGACCCGGTTGAGGGTCTCGACGATCTCCTCGGCGCCGATCCGGCCCCGGCGGGAGAGCCGCTCGGTGAGCGCGGTGAAGCCGGAGACGTCGGCGAAGACGAGGGTGCCGTCGACGACCCGGCCCATCGACCCGGGGCTCTCGAGGTCCCAGCGCAGCGCGACCGGGGGCACATGTCGACGCAGGTCGGGCACGCGGTCCTCCGGATTCGCCGGGCACTCGGCACGGCGGCCCGGGGGCTTGTAGTATCCCGCATGCCCAGCGAGGCCCGGAAGGGTTCCGCCAGCGGGCGGGCACGGACGAGAGGCTGCTCGTGAGACTGACGTTCCTGGGAGTCCGTGGCTCCACGTGCGCGCCCGGCGCCGACTTCGTCCGGTACGGCGGACACACCTCCTGCGTCGCCGTGACGCCCCGGGGCGGCGACCGGCCGACCCTGCTCCTCGACGCCGGCACCGGCATCCGCGGTGCGACGGCGATGCTCGGCGGCGACGCGTTCCGGGGGACGATCCTCGTCAGCCACCTGCACTGGGACCATGTCCAGGGTCTGCCGTTCTTCTCCGCCGGGGACCGGCCGGACGCGGCCGTCACGATGGTGGTCCCCGCGCAGGGTGGCGCCTCCGGCCGCGACCTGCTCGCCCAGCTGATGTCGCCGCCCGGCTTCCCCATCGAGCCCGAGGGACTCATCGGGGACTGGCGCTTCGAAGCCCTCGAGGCCGGGAGCACGGTCATCGAGGGCTTCGGCATCACCGCCGTCGACGTCGAGCACAAGGGCGGGCGCACCTTCGGCTTCGTCGTCGAGGAGGACGGTCGCCGGGTGGCCTACGTCCCCGACCACGCCCCCGCCGTCGGCGTCTCCGACCGGCTGCTCCAGGCCCTCGACGGCGTCGACGTCCTCGTCCACGACGCCCAGTTCCTCGAGTGGGAGCGGCCCCGGGCGCGCGACTACGGCCACGCGACCGTCGACGACGCCGTCCACCTCGGCGAGAAGGTCGGGGCCCACACCGTCGTCCTGTTCCACCACGGCCCGCACCGGGTCGACGACGCGCTCGACACGATGGCCGACGTCGTCCCGACCCACCTCGAGGTCGTCACCGCCCGCGAGGGCCTCGTCCTCGACCTCTGAGGCGGTGGACGCGGAGGAGGGGCGCGGCGCCGACGCCTACGCGGCACTGGGGACCGAGGCGCAGGTGGAGGTGCTGCGCCGGGTCGCGCTCGAGGCGGTCGAGGAGTACGCCCTCCCGGTGCACCGGATGGAGCTGGTCCTCCACGGCTTCAACACGACGTTCCGGGTCGACGCGGCCGACGGGCGGACGCTCGCCCTGCGGGTCAACACCAACTCGGTGAGCACCGCCGCCCACCTCGCCGCCCAGCAGGCCTGGGTCCACGCCCTGGCCCGCGACACCGACGTCGTCGTCCCGGACGCCGTGCCGACGCCGGACGGGAGGACCGCGGTCGCCGTGCCCTGTGCCGAGACGGGTAGGGACCTCCTCGTCGTCGTCAACACGTGGCTCGACGGGCCCGACGTCGGGCAGTGCGACGCCCGGACCGCGCGGGCCCTCGGCCGGGTCATGGCGGCCCTCCACGAGCACGCGGAGGGCTTCGCCCTGCCGGAGGGCACCGAGCTGCCCCGCTTCGACGAACCGCTCTTCGGCGACGAGAACCGGCTCGAGGGCGCGGGCGCCCTCGGCGCGGACGGGCGCGCGGTCGTCGACGAGGCGTTCGCCAGGGCCCGGGCCGCCTTCGCCGAGCTCTACCGGGACGCCGCGCTCGTGGCGCTGCACGCCGACCTCCACGGCGGCAACCTCAAGGACCAGGGCGACCGGCTCGCGGTCTTCGACTTCGACGACAGCGGGATGGGGGTGCCGCTGCTCGACCTCGCCGTGGCGACCTTCTACCTGCGCGGCTCGGACCCGGAGGTCGAGGACGCCCTCAGGGCCGGGTACGCCGAAGTCCGGCCGCTGCCCACGGGGGAGGAGCACCTCGAGGCGCTCGTCGCGTCACGGCAGCTGCTCCTCGCCAACAGCCTGCTCACGACCTCCACGGCCCAGTGGCGCGCCCGGGCGGAGGAGTACCTCGGGACGACGGTCGCCCGGCTCGAGCACTGGATGCGCTCCGGCCGGCTCGTCCTCGACCCGCCCGGCAGCTGACCCGGCAGCCCTCGCGTCGGTGGCCCCGTCACCGCGTCGGGTGGGGTCAGGCGGCGCGCCAGACCCAGTTCGTCCGCTCGTAGCAGTCGACGAAGCCGGCGCGGCGCATGTTGTGCAGGGAGGGGTTGTGGTGCATCGAGGGGTCCTCGTGCGCCGGGTCCTCCCGCCAGGTCTCGGCGCTGCACCAGGCGGCGCCGAGGGCCCGGGCCATCTCGACGCGGCGCTGCATGAAGGCGGACTGCGCGCCGCGGCCCCTCGCCTCCGGCAGCGTCGCGGCGCCGCAGAACGAGGCGACCGGACCCGCGAGGTGGAGGTTGGCGGCGGCGACGAGCCGGTCGTCCTGCCACGCGCCCCACGGCCGGAAGCCGGTCCCGGGGTCGGCCACGCCGGAGAGCACGTCGAGGAGGTCGGGGTCCTCGGGCATCCCGAAGCCCGCGGCGAGGACCCGGGCCCACGTCAGCGCGTCCTGGGGGCCGACACGGCCCACCCGCAGGTCGGTACCGGCCTCCGCGGCCGGCACCGAGGCCGGGCGCAGGAGCTTGACCCACGTGCTTCCCGCGACGATCCCGAGCCGGCCGCAGACCTCCTCCCA
>DASSQJ010000066.1:0-5897 GCA_035702545.1 Phycicoccus sp. | reverse complement strand
GGACCTCCACCTCGTCGACGAGCTGGGCCTCGGCGACGTTCTCGAGGGCCACGACGACGTGGCGCACGCCGCGGCGCGACGCCTCGAGGACGGCCGGGAGGACGCCGCGGACCCCGCGCACGCGCCCGTCGAGGGCGAGCTCGCCGAGGTGGACGACCTCGCGGGCGAGGCGGGACGTCACGACGCCGGCCGCGGCGAGGACGGCGACGGCGATGGGCAGGTCGAACCCCGAGCCGCGCTTGGGGATCGACGCGGGCGAGAGGTTGACGGTGACCCGGTGCGGCGGTACCGGCGTCCCCGTGTGCGCCGCAGCGGCACGGATGCGGTCCGGCGCCTGGGCGCACGCGGCGTCGGGGAGACCGCCGACGGAGAAGTGCGGCAGGCCCTGCCCGATGTGCGCCTCGACGTCGACGACGGTGCCGTCCAGGCCGCTCAGCGCCACCGAGAGCGTCCGCCCCAGGCCCGTACCCGTCACGAGCCCACCCCCACGACGTGACGCACCTCGGGTGGGAGCCCGCGGCGGCAGAGCACGCCGACGACGTCGACGCGAACGGGTCCCGGATGACCGCCGTGCGCCCGCAGGTACGCGGCGGCGAGCCGGCGCAGCCGTAGCGCCTTGGCCACGGTGACCGCCTCGACGGGGTCACCGAAGCCCGTGCCGCGCCGGGTCTTGACCTCGCAGATGACGAGGCAACCGGCGTCCCTGGCGACGATGTCGACCTCGCCGTGCTCGCACCGCCAGTTCCGCTCGACCACCTCCATCCCGCGGTCGCGGAGGTACCGCGCGGCGAGGTCCTCGCCGTACCGGCCCAGCGCTGCCCGGCCGTTGGGCGCACCGCCCGCGCTCTCCCCCACCGAAGTCATGCGCCCCAGCCAAGCCGTCCGAACCCGGCGGAGGAAGTCCGAGCTCGCGACCTGTGGACGAGTCGCCGCCGACCCCGCGCCTGTGGACGACCGCTCAGCCCGGGGACGCCCCGTCGTCCGGGGGCGTGGGGAAGCGGACGTCGTCCAGCGCCCGGGCGAAGATGCGGTTCCCGACCACGAGCGCGCCCGCGGCGTACGCCACGCCGCCGGCGACCCCGACGACGGCGACGACCGCCGCCCCGGCCCCCAGCGCGTCGGCGACGAGGGCCGCGAGCGTGGCCGCCACGAGCGAGTTGACGACGACGAGGAAGAAGGCGGTGCTACCGACGACGTGGAACGGGATGGCCCGGCGCCGCCCCAGGGCGTACGTCGTCATCAGCCCCGCCCGGTCGTCGTGGACGGACGCCGTGAGGTACGGCGCGATCTCGGGGACCAGGTCGACGTAGGCGTGGCGGATCCGGTTCATCGCGCGGACGAGGTCGGCGTCCTCGCGGCTGGCGAGGTTCACCCGGACGGAGGTCAGGGACCCCATGACGAGCGCCGCGGTCGCGAGGCCGATCGCCATGATGCGGAACGGGGTTCCGAACCCGGTCACCTGGACGGTCAGCGCGAGGACGACGAGGAACGCCGAGACGACGGTGAGGTGGATGGTGATCCGGCTCATCACCTCCGACCACGTCATCGAGCGGGTCCCGAGCAGGCTCCAGTGCTCGGTCGAGAGGAACACCGGGAGCGGCGAGCCGGGCGGGGCGGCGGGCGTGGGGTCGGACTGCTCGCTCACCACGTGACCTCCTCGTGCGGACGGGCCCCTAGAACTCGCCCTTCGGCAGCTCGAGCTCGCTCTTCGCGAGCTCCTCGACGTTGACGTCCTTGAACGTCACGACCCGGACCGTCTTCGCGAACCGGGCCGGGCGGTAGATGTCCCAGACCCAGGCGTCGTGCATCGTGACGTCGAAGAACACGTCCCCGGCGTCGCTGCGGACCTTGACGTCCACGCTGTTGCACAGGTAGAACCGCCGCTCGGTCTCGACGACGTGGCTGAACAGCCCGACGACGTCGCGGTACTCGCGGTAGAGCGCGAGCTCCGCCTCGCTCTCGTACTTCTCGAGGTCCTCCGAGCTCATCGCTCTCCCACTCGCTCCAGGTCGGCCACGGTCGAGGTGGCCGGTACGGGGACCCCCGCCGTGGCCACGTCGACACTCACGCCGCCATCATCGTCCATCGTCCCGGGGAGGCGCCACGAGCGCCGGTGCCACGGGGACGGGCCGAGGCGCCGGAGCGCGTCGAGGTGCTCCGGCGCGGCGTAGCCCTTGTTCTCGACCCAGCCGTAGCCGGTGGTCTCGGCGCCGAGCTCGACCATGATCCGGTCGCGGGTCACCTTGGCCAGGACGCTGGCCGCCGCCACCGAGGAGCACTTGAGGTCGGCCTTGACCATCGTCGTCACGGGCGGCGTGGTGACCGACTCCTCGTGCGCGAAGGCGAGCAGGCCGACGTCCTCGGGAGCGGTGAGCCAGTCGTGGTTGCCATCGAGGATCACCAGGTCGGGGCGGACCGGACAGGCGGCGAGGGCGCGGGTCCCGGCGAGGCGGAGCGCCGCGATGATGCCGATGGCGTCGATCTCCTCGGCCGACGCGTGGCCCACGGCGTGGGCGAGCGCCCAGCGCTGGATGCGGGGCACCATCCGCTCCCGCGCGTGCGGCTGGAGGAGCTTGGAGTCGCGGACGCCCTGGGGAGCGGTGCGGCACGTCTCGTCGATGACGACGACGCCCACGCTCACCGGGCCGGCGAGCGCGCCGCGGCCGACCTCGTCCATCCCGGCGAGGACGCGGTGGCCGTCGCGCTGGAGGGCGCGCTCGACGCGCAGGCTCGGCGAGCGGGGGCCGGGTGGGGAGGTCACGGCTTCGGCTCCCTCGCCGGCACCCCGGCGAACACCTGCTCGTAGTCGCTGAGCCAGGAGAGGCGCTCGAAGGGCCAGACGATGCCCACCGCCCGGCCGGTGACGTCGGGGATCGGGACGGACCCGGTCCGCCCGGTGCCGTCGTCGTGGTAGCGGGAGTCCTCGCTGTCGGAGCGGTGGTCGCCCATGACCCACACCTTGTCGGCCGGGACCGTGATGTCGAAGGGACGCGCGCTCGGGACGTCGCCGGGGTGGATGTACGGCTCCTCGATCGGCACGTCGTTGATGACGAGCCGCGCCTCGGCGTCGCAGCACGTGACGTGGTCGCCGGGGAGGCCGATGACCCGCTTGATGAGGTGGTCCTCGGACTCGCTCGGCAGCAGGCCCACGAAGACGAGGGTGTCGTGGACGACCCCGGAGATCCCACTGCGCTCGGTCGTCGGGAGCGTCTCCAGCCAGCCGCCGGGGTCGGCGAAGACGACGACGTCCCCCCGCTTGAGGTCGATCGGGCCGGGGGTCAGCTTGGAGACGACGACCCGGTCGCCGACGAGCAGGGTGTTCTCCATCGACCCGGACGGGATGAAGAACGCCTGGAGCAACCACGTCTTGACGACGAACGAGAGGACCATCGCCATGACGAGGACGAGCGCGACCTCCTTGACGGCGGCGCCGAGGAACCCGACGACGCCGGAGGGACGGTCGGCCTCGCGTCCGGTGACCTCGCCCTCGGTTGCCGCGGCGCCGGTCGGCTCGGGCCCGGTGGCGTCGGCCGCACCGGTGTGCTCGCTCACGACGTCACCCCCGTGACACTCCCGAGCCGGTCCGGGGGCCACACCCTGCCGACGACGACGCCGACGACGTCCTCCGCCGGGACCTCGAGCGGCCGGGGAGCCGCGAGGCGCACGACGTCCCCCTCGACCGAGGCGACGACGGCGAGGTCGTCACTGGACCCCGGCCGCACGCCCACGGCGTCACCGACGGCCGCGAGGACGCGCCCGACCACGCCGTCGCCCGTCGGGGTCGAGCGGTCGGGGACCGTGCCGGTCGTGTCGACGACGACGAGGTCACCGGCCTGGGGTGGGGGCCCGACCTTGCGCAGGAGGACCCGTTCGCCGGGCTGGACCGTCGGGGCGAGGGCCGCCGTCGGGACGACGTAGGACTCGACGAGGAAGGCCCGGACCGTGGCGGCGAGGAGGACGCCGACGACGAGCACGGGCAGGACCCGGGGACGCCGCGACCCGGCGTCCCCCACCGTCGGGGGGAGCGCCGGGTCGGCGTGGGTCGGTGCGGTCACCCGGGGAGCCTAGTCGGCGTTCCCGGACGCCCGGCACGCACCGCGGTGCAGCGGCTCAGGAGTGCGCGGGGGTCTCGCGCTTCTCCTTGATCTTCGCGGCCTTCCCGCGCAGGTCGCGCAGGTAGTAGAGCTTCGCCCGGCGGACGTCGCCGCGGGTCACGACCTCGATCCGGTCGATGATCGGGGTGTGGAGCGGGAAGGTGCGCTCGACGCCGACGCCGAAGGAGATCTTGCGGACGGTGAAGGTCTCGGTGACCCCGCCGCCGTGGCGACGGATGACGACGCCCTGGAACACCTGGATGCGGGACCGGGTGCCCTCGACGACCTTGACGTGGACCTTGACGGTGTCACCGGCCCGGAAGTCCGGGACATCGGTCCTCATCGACGCGCGGTCGAGCTCGTCGAAACGGTGCATGACGGATCACTTTCTCGCGGACTGCCACAGGTCATCCGCGGTCTCGGTACTGCTCTGCTCGTGGTGCGTCCGCCGGGCCGCATGCCGGGTCGGACCGCAGGTCCGGGGCACTCCCCCCGTGGCGGGGGCCGTTCGTCGACGGGACGCAACGACCCAGTCTGCCAGAGGCTGCCCCACCCGGGGAAATCCGTCCGGCACCCTACGCTGGCCCCGTGACGATCGACCCGGGCCTGCCCGTCGCCCTGGCCGTCGTCCTCCTCCTCGCCCTCACTGCCGCGGTCTACGTCGTGGGCCGGCTGCCGCGGCCGGGGTCGACGGTCGTCGCGGCCCTGCGGGCGGTGGCCCAGCTCGGGCTCGCCGCCGTCCTCATCACGAGCGTCATCTCCTCGCTCGCCCTGTCCGTGGCCCTGCTCTGCGTCATGTTCTCGATCGCCGTCGTCACCACGGTGCGACGGGTCGAGGCGCCGCGGGCGTGGCCGTGGGCGACCGTCGCGATGCTCACCGGGCTGCTGCCGGTCGTCGCGATCATCCTGCTGACCCGCACCGTCCCGGCCACGGGCGCGGCCCTCATCCCCGTCGTCGGCATCCTCGCCGGCAACACGATGAACGGCCACACCCTCGCCGGGCGGCGTGCCTTCGCCGCGCTGCGTGAGGAGCACCCCCAGTACGAGGCGGCACTCTCGCTGGGGATGACCCGGGCGCAGGCCATCGACGAGATCGTCCACCGGCGGATCCCCGAGGCCCTCATCCCCGGGCTCGACCAGGTGCGGACGGCCGGCGTCGTGACGCTGCCCGGGGCGTTCATCGGCGTCCTGCTCGGCGGTGGCTCGCCGGCGCAGGCCGCGGCAGCCCAGGTGCTCGTCCTCGTCGGCATCATGGCGGCGCAGACGACGACCGCCGTCGTCGCCGAGCGGCTCATCGGCCGCGCGCTCCTGCTGCCCGACGACCTGAAGGCCGCCCTGCGCCCCTGACCCCGCCTCAACTTTTTCTCCGGATGCCGGAACCTTCAGCGGGCGGTGGGAACGGTTGTCGTCGCCCGCTGAAGGTTCCGGCATCCGGAGAGAAAGTTCACGGAGGCGGCTGCGGCCCCGCCGGTCAGCGGCCGAGGACCTCGCGGTCGCCGGGGTCGCGGGCCGGGTCGTGCTCCGGGAGCGCGTCGAACGCCCAGTCCGAGCGCTTCCACTCCGGGACCGGGGTCGGGCAGCCGTCCTGCGGGACGAAGCGCGAGCGCCGGACGAGCTCGTACCGGTGCACGTACCGCGGACAGTTCGGGTACACCGCCCGCGCCGTGACCCGGACGACGAGCTGCGCCTCGGGGTACTCGTCGAGCAGGGGGTCGTCGGGGTCGACCGCCGCCTCGCCCTCGAGCCGCATCCGGTGTCCCCGCTCGAGGTCGAGGAAGAGCATCCCCACGTGCGGGTTGACGA
>DASSQJ010000065.1:0-14900 GCA_035702545.1 Phycicoccus sp. | reverse complement strand
CTCGCCGCCGGGCCCCTTCCGTGCGCCCGGGGGTCAGGCGCTCGCGAAGACGACCTCGGGCCAGGCGGAGGTCGCCAGCCACCGGCGGAACGACTCCTCGTCGGCGTCGCGGGGAGGCGAGGGCGCGGCCCACCGGCGCTCGGCCGTGGGCGGCTCGGGGCACATCGGGTCACCTGAGGGGGACGTCGCGGCGGGGGACATGCGGGCCTCCTTCGGTGGGGTCCGGGTATCCGGAACGGAACGCGAACCAGTACATCACGTCGGCTTGGGAAACACATAGCAATCAGTTATGGATGACCGCGATCTGGGACGCCGCCCCCGACGAACCCTTGCCAGACGGGGTCCGGCGGTTCAGGGTGAGCGGATGGACCCGTCCACCGAGGCCGCTGCCGTTCCCGACGAGGGGGTCGTCTTCGCGCAGGCCCTCGCCCGCAAGGACCCGGAGGCCCTCCGCGCCGTCCTGGCGCCCGACGTCGACTTCCGGGGGCTGACCCCGAGGCGCTTCTGGGAGTGCGGCACTCCGGAGGAGGTCGTCGACGTGGTCTTCGGCAACTGGTTCGAGCCGCAGGAGGAGATCCTCGCCCTCCTCGACGTGGCGACCGGCGAGCCGGTCGAGGACACCAGGCGGGTCGGCTACCGACTGGCCCTGCGGACGCCGGACGGCCTCTTCACGGTCGAGCAGCAGGCGTACTACCGCACGGAGGGCGGGCGCATCGCCTACCTGAGGGTCCTCTGCTCCGGCTACCGTCCGGCCGCCGAGCCCGCCCCGGCGGGCTGAGGCCAGCCGAGCCCGGGAACCGGTCGGTCCGACGCGCGGGCCGGTGTGCGGCGGCCGCCGCCGCAGGCCGTACACTCCATCCCGCCAGACGTCCTTTAACGACCTGTCCCGTGAGGCAGGGAAGGAGGTCGCACGCGGATGACGCGCGCCGACGACACGACGCCCGATGACGACCCCGGTGGCTCCGGTGCCCCCCGCACCGTGATGACCGCCCCCGACGTGGCCCGGGCCCTCCGACGCATCGCCCACGAGCTCGTCGAGCGCAACAAGGGCGCCGACGACCTCGTCCTCCTCGGCATCCCGACCCGCGGGGTCGAGCTCGCCAAGCGCCTGGGCACCGTCCTCGCCGAGGTCGAGGGGGTGGACGTCCCGACCGGCGAGCTCGACATCACGATGTTCCGCGACGACCTGCGCCACCAGCCGACCCGCGCGCCGATGCCCACGCGCATCCCGCCCGAGGGCGTCGACGACCGCGTCGTCGTGCTCGTCGATGACGTCCTCTACTCCGGCCGCACCATCCGCGCCGCCCTCGACGCCCTCTCGGACCTCGGGCGCCCGCGCGCGGTGCGGCTCGCGGTCCTCGTCGACCGCGGGCACCGCGAGCTGCCGATCCGCGCCGAACACGTCGGGAAGAACCTGCCGACGTCGCACTCCGAGCGGGTGATGGTCCGCCTCCTCGGCGTCGACGACGTCGCCGAGGACTCGGTGTCCATCGCGGTCGGCGAGACCCGCGCCGGCCGACCCTCGACCCCGGCGGGAGGCACCCGGTGAAGCACCTGCTCTCCAGCGCGGACCTGAGCCGCGACGACGTCCGGATGCTGCTCGCGACCGCGGCCGAGATGCACGAGGTGCAGCGCCGCGACGTCAAGAAGCTGCCGACGCTGCGCGGCCGGACCGTCATCAACCTCTTCTTCGAGGACTCGACGCGCACCCGGTCCAGCTTCGAGATCGCGGGCAAGTGGATGTCGGCGGACACCATCAACCTCACGGGGAAGGGCTCGTCGACCTCGAAGGGCGAGTCGCTGCGCGACACGGTCCTCACCATCGACGCGATGGCCGTCGACTGCCTCGTCATCCGGCACATGGCGAGCGGCGCCGCCCACCAGGTGTCCCAGTGGGTCGACGCGAGCGTCGTCAACGCCGGCGACGGCACCCACGAGCACCCGACCCAGGCGCTGCTCGACGCGTACACGATGGAGCAGCGCCTCGGGCCGCTCGAAGGGCGGCACGTCGCCATCGTCGGCGACCTCACCCACAGCCGGGTGTTCCGCTCGAACGCCATCACCCTGCGGACCCTCGGCGCCGACGTCACCCTCGTCGCGCCGCCGACACTGATGCCGAGCGGCATCCGTCCGTGGGCCGAGCGCGACGGGCTCACCCTCGCGGGCGACCTCGACGAGGTCCTCGCGTCGGGGCCGGACGCCGTGATGATGCTCCGGGTCCAGCGGGAGCGGATGAGCGGCGGGTTCTTCCCGACGGCCCGCGAGTACACCGTCGGCTACGGGCTCACCCGCGAGCGGCTGGGGGCCCTCGCCGACGCCAACCCGGACGCCGTCATCTGCCACCCGGGACCGATGAACCGGGGCCTGGAGATCAGCGCGGACGCCGCCGACGCGGCCCGGAGCCTGGTCCTGGACCAGGTGTCGGCGGGGGTGGCGGTGCGGATGGCCGTCCTCTACCACCTGCTCGCCGGAGAGGAGGCCACGGCGTGAGCGACCTGCTGATCACCGGGGCGACCTGGTACGCCGAGGACGGCACCGCGCAGCGGGGCGACCTCGCCGTCCGCGAGGGGTACCTCACCGACGTCGGGCGGGTCACCGACACCGAGGACCTCGAGCGGCTCGACGCCGACGGCCTCGTCGTCCTCCCGGGCTTCGTCGACCTCCACACGCACCTGCGCGAGCCGGGTCGCGAGGACGCCGAGACGGTCGCGTCCGGCTCGCGGGCGGCGGCGGCCGGCGGCTATACCGCGGTGCTCGCCATGGCGAACACCACCCCGGTCACCGACACCGCCGAGGCTGCCGAGCACGTCCTCGACCTCGGGCGGGCGTGCGGGCTCGTCGACGTCCAGCCGGTCGGGGCGGTCACCAAGGGGCTGGCGGGGGAGGAGCTCGCCGAGCTCGGCCTCATGAACCGGTCCCGCGCCGGCGTGCGGGTCTTCTCCGACGACGGCCGCTGCGTCGCCGACGCCCGGGTGATGCGGCGGGCGCTCGAGTACGTCCGCGCCTTCGACGGCGTCGTCTCGCAGCACAGCCAGGACCCGGCCCTCGCCGGTCCGCAGGCCTGCTGCCACGAGGGCGAGCTGTCCGGGCGGCTCGGACTGCCCGGGTGGCCCCCCGTCGCCGAGGCGAGCATCATCGCGCGGGACGTCATGCTCGCCGAGCACACCGGCTCGCGGGTCCACGTCGCCCACGTCTCGACCGCCGCGGGCCTCGACGTCGTCCGCTGGGCCAAGGCGCGCGGCATCCGGGTCACGGCCGAGGTGACCCCGCACCACCTGGCCCTCGGCACCGAGCTGCTCACCGGCTACGACCCGGTCCACAAGGTCAACCCACCGCTGCGGCCCGACGAGGACCGCGAGGCGCTGCGCACCGGGCTGCTCGACGGCACGATCGACGCGGTCGCCACCGACCACGCGCCGCACGCCCGGCACGACAAGGAGCACGCCTTCGTCGACGCCGCCTTCGGGATGCTCGGGCTCGAGACCGCGTTCGCCGTCGTCCACGACCTGCTCGTCGCCGACGGCGCCCTCGGCTGGGCCGACCTCGCCCGGGTGATGGCGGTGGCTCCGGCCCGGATCGCCGGCCTCGACGGCCACGGCCGCCCGGTCGCGGCGGGGGAGCCGGCCAACCTCGTCCTCGTCGACCCCGCGGCTCGCCGCACCGTCGACCGCGACGCGTCCCACTCGCGCTCGCGCAACACCCCGTGGCACGGCCGCACGCTCCGCGGGGCGGTCCACACGACGATCCTGCGCGGCCGGGTGACCGCGCGCGAAGGGGAGCCCACCGCATGACGACGCGCGAGCCCGCCGTCCTCGTCCTCGAGGACGGCCGAACCTTCCGCGGCCGGGCCTACGGCCACCGCGGCTCCACCGTCGGGGAGGCCGTCTTCTCGACCGGGATGACCGGCTACCAGGAGACCCTCACCGACCCGAGCTACCACCGCCAGGTCGTCGTCATGACGGCGCCGCACGTCGGGAACACGGGGTGGAACGACGAGGACGACGAGTCCGGCCGCATCTGGGTCGCCGGGTACGTCGTCCGCGACCCCGCGATCCGCCCGTCGAGCTGGCGCTCCCGGCGCTCGCTCGAGGACGAGCTCGACGCCCAGGGCGTCGTCGGCATCTGCGACGTCGACACCCGCGCGCTCACCCGTCACCTGCGCGAGCGGGGCGCGATGCGGGCCGGCGTCTTCAGCGCGACGGACGCCGACACCCCTCCGGCCGAGCTCCTCGCCCGGGTCACGGCCGCCCCGCCGATGACCGGGGCCGCGCTCGCTTCGGAGGTCGCCACGAGCGAGGCCTACGTCGTCCCGGCGGTGGGGGAGCGGCGGCTCACCGTCGCCGCGGTGGACCTCGGCATCAAGTCGATGACGCCGGCGATGATGGCCCGCCGGGGCATCGAGGTCCACGTGCTGCCGGCGACCGCCACCCTCGACGACGTCCGGGCCGTACACCCCGACGGGGTGTTCTTCTCCAACGGCCCCGGTGACCCGGCGACCGCGGACGCCCAGGCCGAGCTGCTCCGTGGCGTGCTGCGGGCCGGCATCCCGTACTTCGGCATCTGCTTCGGCAACCAGATCCTCGGGCGGGCGCTCGGGTTCGGCACGTACAAGCTCAAGTACGGGCACCGGGGGATCAACCAGCCGGTCATGGACCGGACGACCGGCAAGGTCGAGGTCACCGCGCACAACCACGGCTTCGCCGTCGACGCCCCGCTCGACACGGTGACCGAGACCGAGTTCGGCAGCGTCAGCGTGAGCCACGTCTGCCTGAACGACGACGTCGTCGAGGGCCTCGAGGTCCGGGACGGCGACCGGCTCAGGGCCTTCTCGGTCCAGTACCACCCCGAGGCGGCGGCCGGTCCGCACGACGCCGCCTACCTCTTCGACCGCTTCGTCGACCTCATGCAAGGAGCCAAGCAGTGATCGCGATGAATCGGGGTCCCCGCGAAGTATCGGAGCGAGGGACGAGCGTAGAACTTCGTGGGGTGATTTGATGCCGAAGAGGGACGACATCACGAGCGTGCTCGTCATCGGCTCGGGCCCCATCGTCATCGGGCAGGCCTGCGAGTTCGACTACTCCGGCACCCAGGCGTGCCGGGTGCTGCGCGAGGAGGGAATCCGGGTCGTCCTCGTCAACTCCAACCCCGCGACGATCATGACCGACCCCGAGTTCGCCGACGCGACCTACGTCGAGCCGATCACCCCGGAGATCGTCGAGCGGATCATCGCCAAGGAGCGCCCGGACGCCGTCCTCGCGACCCTCGGCGGGCAGACCGCGCTCAACTGCGCGATCGAGCTCCACGAGCGGGGCGTCCTCGAGCGCTACGGCTGCCCGCTCATCGGCGCCAACGTCGAGGCGATCCAGCTCGGTGAGGACCGCGAGAAGTTCAAGGGCGTCGTCGACCGGTGCGGCGCCGAGTCGGCGCGCTCGGTCATCTGCCACTCGATGGACGAGGTGCTCGCCGGTGCCGAGGAGCTCGGCTACCCGGTCGTCGTCCGGCCGTCCTTCACGATGGGCGGCCTCGGGTCGGGGTTCGCGCACACCGAGGAGGAGCTGCGCCGCATCGCCGGCGCCGGTCTCCAGTACTCGCCGGTCACCGAGGTGCTCCTCGAGGAGTCGATCCTCGGCTGGAAGGAGTACGAGCTCGAGCTGATGCGCGACACCGCCGACAACGTCGTCGTCGTGTGCTCGATCGAGAACCTCGACCCGATGGGCGTGCACACCGGCGACTCGATCACGGTGGCGCCGGCGCTCACCCTCACCGACCGGGAGTACCAGCGGCTGCGCGACATCGGGATCGCGGTGATCCGCGAGGTCGGCGTCGACACCGGCGGGTGCAACATCCAGTTCGCGGTCAACCCCGTCGACGGCCGGGTCATCGTCATCGAGATGAACCCCCGGGTCTCCCGCTCCTCGGCCCTGGCGTCGAAGGCGACCGGGTTCCCCATCGCCAAGATCGCGGCCCGGATGGCGATCGGCTACACCCTCGACGAGGTGCCCAACGACATCACCCAGGAGACGCCGGCCTCCTTCGAGCCCACCCTCGACTACGTCGTCGTCAAGGCGCCGCGGTTCGCGTTCGAGAAGTTCCCCGCCGCCGACGACACGCTGACGACGACGATGAAGTCGGTCGGCGAGGCGATGGCCATCGGCCGGTGCTTCACCGAGGCCCTCCAGAAGGCCCTGCGATCGCTCGAGAAGGCCGGCAGCAGCTTCCACTGGGACGGCCCGACCCCCGGCACCGACGAGGCCCGGTCGATCCTCGACGCGGCGCGTCGGCCCACCGACGGCCGGATCGTCCAGGTCCAGCAGGCGCTTCGCGGCGGGCTCTCCGTCGAGGAGGTCCACGAGGCCACCGGCATCGACCCGTGGTTCCTCGACCAGGTCGCGCTCGTCAACGAGGTCGCGGCCGAGGTCGCGGTCGCGCCGGAGCTGACCCCCGACCTCCTGCGCCACGCGAAGCGGCACGGCTTCAGCGACGCCCAGCTCGCCGCGCTGCGCCGGATGCCGGAGGCGGTCGTCCGCGGGGTCCGTCAGGCACTCGGGGTGCGCCCCGTCTACAAGACCGTCGACACGTGTGCGGCCGAGTTCTCGGCGCGGACGCCGTACCACTACAGCACCTACGACGAGGAGAACGAGGTCGCGCCGCGGGAGCGCGAGGCGGTCATCATCCTCGGCTCGGGCCCCAACCGGATCGGGCAGGGCGTCGAGTTCGACTACTCGTGCGTCCACGCCTCGTTCGCCCTCCGGGACGCCGGCTACGACACGGTGATGGTCAACTGCAACCCCGAGACGGTCTCGACCGACTACGACACGAGCAGCCGGCTCTACTTCGAGCCGCTCACCCTCGAGGACGTCCTCGAGGTGGTCCACGCCGAGCAGCAGGCCGGGCCGGTCGCCGGCGTCGTCGTCCAGCTCGGCGGGCAGACCCCGCTCGGCCTCGCCAAGGCGCTGAAGGAGAACGGCGTCCCCATCGTCGGCACCTCGCCCGAGGCGATCGACCTCGCCGAGGACAGGGGCGCCTTCGGGCGGGTGCTCGCCGAGGCGGGGCTGCCCGCGCCGAAGCACGGCACCGCGTACAGCGCGCCGGAGGCCGTCGAGATCGCCCGCGAGATCGGCTACCCCGTCCTCGTGCGGCCCTCGTACGTCCTCGGCGGGCGTGGCATGGAGATCGTCTACGACGACGAGACCCTCGGCGCCTACGTCGAGCGCGCGACGGTCGCGAGCCCCGAGCACCCGGTCCTCGTCGACCGGTTCCTCGACGACGCCATCGAGATCGACGTCGACGTCCTCTACGACGGGGAGGAGATGTACGTCGGCGGGATCATGGAGCACATCGAGGAGGCCGGAATCCACTCCGGCGACTCCTCGTGCACCCTGCCGCCGGTGACCCTCGGCGCGTCGGAGATGGAGCGGGTCCGCGAGTCGACCCGGCGGCTCGCCGAGGGGATCGGGGTCCGCGGGCTGATGAACGTCCAGTTCGCCCTCGCCCAGGACATCCTCTACGTCCTCGAGGCGAACCCCCGGGCCTCCCGGACCGTCCCCTTCGTCGCCAAGGCGACCGGCGTGCCCGTCGCGAACGCGGCGGCCCGGATCATGCTCGGTGCCTCGATCGCCGAGCTGCGGGCGTCCGGCCTGCTGCCCGAGCACGCGGACGGGGGCCGGATGCCCGCGCACGCCCCGGTGTCGGTCAAGGAGGCGGTGCTGCCGTTCAAGCGGTTCCGCACCGCCGAGGGCCTCGTCGTCGACAGCCTCCTCGGCCCGGAGATGCGCTCGACCGGCGAGGTCATGGGCATCGACACCGACTTCGGCCGGGCGTTCGCGAAGTCCCAGCTCGCGGCGATCAGCGGGCTGCCCACGTCGGGAACCGTCTTCGTCTCGGTCGCGAACCGGGACAAGCGCGCGATCATCTTCCCGGTGAAGCGGCTCGTCGACCTCGGCTTCCGGATCCTCTCCACCTCCGGCACGGCAGACGTCCTGCGGCGCAACGGGATCGAGGCCGACGTCGTGCTCAAGCACGCGGAGCGCGGTGCGGGCGGACGCTCGGTCGTCGACCACATCAACGCCGGCGAGGTCGACATGGTCGTCAACAGCCCGAGCGGGCCCAGCGCGACGACGCGCGCCGACGGCTACGCCATCCGGGCCGCGACGACGGCGATGGACAAGCCGATCATCACGACGGTCCAGCAGCTCGGGGCGGCCGTGCTCGCCATCGAGGCGATCCAGCACGACGACCTCGACGTCACCTCGCTCCAGGAGCACGCCAAGGCGCTGGACCTCAAGTCGATCGGGGCCGGCGCGTGACCGGCGTCGCCCGGGTCGACGGCGAGCTCGTCGCGAACGAGCGGGTGGGGGCGTACCACCAGCTCACCGTCGCCGCCTCGGAGGTCGCGGGCGCGGCGGAACCCGGGCAGTTCGTCGCGCTCGCCGTCGGCGGCCCGACCTCGGCGAACCTGCTGCGCCGCTGCTTCTCGCTCCACCGGGTCGAGGCGTCCGCGACGGGCGGGGGGACCGTCGACGTCGTCGTCGCCCCCCACGGGCCCGGGACCCGGTGGCTCACCGGGTTGCGGCCGGGCGACGCCGTCGACGTCGTCGGCCCGCTCGGCCGGCCGTTCCCGCTGCCGGAGGACCCGGTGCCGTGCGTCCTCGTCGGCGGGGGCTACGGCTCTGCCCCGCTCTTCTGGCTCGCCGAGGAGCTGCGGGCCGGGGGGTGCCATGTCGAGATGGTCCTCGGCGCGGCGTCCGAGGACCGCCTCTTCGGCGTCAGCGAGGCGGCGCGGGTCGCCGACCGGGTCACCGTGACGACCGACGACGGCTCGGCGGGGCACCGGGGCTGGGTCTCGGACGTCCTCGACGACGTGCTCGAGGGCTCGGGCGCCGGCCTCGTCTACGCGTGCGGCCCGATGGGGATGCTCCGGTCGGTCACCGAGGTCGCGACCCGGCACGGGGCGCTCGCGCACGTCGCCGTCGAGGAGTCGATGGCGTGCGGGGTGGGGGTGTGCATGACGTGCGTCCTGCCGGTCACCGGCGAGGACGGCGTGACCCGGATGGTGCGCTCGTGCGTCGAGGGACCAGTGCTGCGGGGCGACCGGATCCGCTGGGACGCCTTCCAGGACGGCATCGGCCGCGTCCCCGCCGACGCGCTGGGCGCCCCCGGGGCAGGGGGCCACTGATGGTCGACCTGACGACCTCGCTCGCGGGCACGACCCTGCCCAACCCGGTGATGACGGCGTCGGGGTGCGCGGCGAACGGCCAGGAGCTGCACCGGTTCTTCCCGGTGTCCGAGCTCGGGGCGTTCGTCACGAAGACGGTGATGCGCGACCCGCGCGCGGGACGCGGGACGCCCCGGATGGCCGAGACCGCGTCGGGGATGCTCAACTCCATCGGGCTCCAGGGCCCCGGCATCGACGCCTTCGTCGAGAAGGATCTCGCGTGGCTCGCGTCGGTCGGCGCCCGCGTCGTCGTCTCGATTGCCGGGAACACCGCCGAGGAGTTCGGCGAGGTCGCCGACCGGCTCGCCGCGAGCGCGGCGTTCGGGTCCGTGGTCGCCGTCGAGGCCAACATCTCGTGCCCCAACGTCGCCAACCGCGGCCTCGTCTTCGCCTGTGACGCCGTGTCCTCCGAGCGGGTCGTCTCGATCGTGCGCGCCCACGTCCCCTCGGGGACACCGGTGTTCGCCAAGCTCACCCCCGACGTCACCGACCTCGTCAGCATCGCGGCCGCCGCCCTCGGGGCCGGTGCGGACGGCCTGACGATGATCAACACGCTGCTCGGCATGGCCATCGACACCGACCGGCTGCGCCCCCAGCTCGCCGGGGTCACCGGTGGCCTGTCCGGCCCCGCCATCCGGCCCGTCGCCGTCCGGGCCCTGTTCCAGGTCACCGCCGCCATGCGTGCCGGACTCCTGCCCCGCGCCCCGCTCATCGGGGTCGGGGGAGTGCGCTGCGGCCGCGACGCCCTCGAGCTGCTCGCCGCCGGCGCGACCGCCGTGCAGGTCGGCACCGCGACGTTCAACGACCCCACCGCACCGCGGCGGGTCGTCGACGAGCTCGAGGCCGAGGTCGCCCGGCACGGCTTCGCGCGGGTCGCCGACGTCGTCGGGATCGCCCACGAGAGGATGCCCCGTCCATGAGCCTCACTCCCTTCGGAGACCGCCTCCGCACCGCGATGGACGAGCACGGGCCGTTCTGTCCCGGGATCGACCCGCACCCGGGGCTGCTGCGCGACTGGGGGCTCCCCGACGACCTCGACGGCCTCGAGCGGTTCGCGATGACGTGCGTCGAGGCCTTCGCGGGCGCCGTCGCCTGCGTCAAGCCGCAGTCGGCGTTCTTCGAGCGGTTCGGCTCCCGGGGGGTCGCGGTCCTCGAGCGGACGCTCGCCGGCCTGCGTGACGGCGGCACCCTGGCCCTGCTCGACGCGAAGCGCGGGGACATCGGGACGACGATGGCCGGCTACGCGCAGGCGTACCTCTCCGACGACTCGCCGGTGCGTGCCGACGCGGTGACGCTGAGCCCCTACCTCGGCTACGAGTCGCTGCGCCCGGCGCTCGACCTCGCGGCGGCGACGGGGCGCGGGGTCTTCGTCCTCACCCTGACGTCCAACCCGGAGGGGCCGTCGGTCCAGCACGCGCTCCGTGACGGGCGCGCGGTGGCCGCGGGCGTCGTCGACGGCGTGAGCGCCGACAACGCTGCGGCACGGGCCGGCGGACGGCTCGGGAGCGTCGGGATGGTCGTCGGTGCAACGGTCGGCCGCGCCGTCGAGGACCTCGGGCTCGACCTCGCCGGGTCGGCTGCACCGCTGCTCGCCCCGGGCCTCGGGGCCCAGGGCGGGACACCGGAGGCGCTGGCCGCCACGTTCGGCCCGGCGCTGCCCCAGGTCCTCGGCACGAGCAGCCGCGAGGTGCTCGCCGCGGGCCCGGAGACGGCGGCCCTCCGGGGGGCCGCGAGGTCCGCCGCGGAGGCCCTCCGACGGCTCGTCGGCGCGCCCCCGGACTGACGGTGCCATCCCGCCGTCGGCGCGATACAGTCGCCGTCGTACAGCCGGGCGTTGAGAAGCCAGCGCCTGCACGTCGACCAAGGACTCTGCCGTGGCCCTCCCCCCGCTGACCCAGGAACAGCGCGCCGCCGCCCTCGAGAAGGCCGCGGCCTCCCGTCGTGAGCGCGCGGAGGTGAAGCACCGGCTCAAGCACTCCAACGCCTCGCTCGCCGCGGTGATCGAGGAGGGGAGGACCAACGACGTCATCGGCAAGATGCGCGTCTCGGCCCTCCTCGAGTCGCTGCCCGGCGTCGGCCGGGTGCGTGCGCGCCAGATCATGGAGGAGATCGGCATCTCCGAGAGCCGTCGCGTCCGCGGGCTCGGCCAGAACCAGGTCGCGGCCCTCCTCGACCGCTTCGGGCGGCAGTGACGGCGCGCTCGCGCCTCACCGTCCTCGCCGGTCCCACCGCCGTCGGCAAGGGGACGCTGGCGGCCTGGGTCCGGGAGCACCACCCCGAGGTGTGGCTGTCCGTCTCGGCCACGACCCGCCCGCCCCGTCCGGGGGAGGTCGACGGGGTCCACTACCACTTCGTCACCGACGCTCAGTTCGACGCCATGGTCCGCGCGGGGGACCTCCTCGAGTGGGCCGTCGTCCACGGCCGGGCCCGGTACGGCACCCCGCGGGCGCCCGTCGAGGCGGCCCTCGCCGCGGGGCGACCCGCCCTCCTCGAGATCGACCTCCAGGGCGCGCGCCAGGTCCGGGCCACGATGCCGGACGCGTTCTTCGTCTTCCTCGCCCCGCCGAGCTGGGAGGAGCTCGAGCGCCGGCTCGTCGGTCGCGGGACCGAGGACGAGGAGGAGCGCCGGGTCCGGCTCGACACCGCCCGGGTCGAGCTGGCCGCCGCCGAGGAGTTCGACGCGACCGTCGTCAACGACGACGTTCGGCGCGCGGCCGAGGAACTCGTATCATTGATGGGATCCCCCGTACCCGAGGCGAAGCGAGACTGACGCGTGTCCCGAACCACCGCGACCCCCATCGGCATCACCAACCCGCCGATCGACGAGCTCCTCGAGCGCGCCGACTCCAAGTACGCCCTCGTCCTCTACTCGGCCAAGCGGGCCCGGCAGATCAACGCCTACTACGCCCAGCTGCAGGAGGGCCTCCTCGAGTACGTCGGACCGCTCGTCGACTCCGAGGTCCACGAGAAGCCGCTGTCGATCGCGCTGCGGGAGATCAACGAGGGGCTGCTCACCTCCGAGCCCACCCCCGAGGCCTGACCGGCCGTGCGGGTCGTCCTCGGTGTCGCCGGGGGGATCGCCGCCTACAAGGCCTGCTCCCTCCTCCGGCTGCTCACCGAGGCCGGCCACGACGTCACCGTCGTCCCGACCGCGTCGGCGCTGCACTTCGTCGGTGAGGCGACGTGGTCGGCGCTGTCCGGCAAGCCGGTCCACACCGACGTCTGGTCCGACATCACCGAGGTCCCGCACGTGCGGATCGGCCAGCAGGCCGACCTCGTCGTCGTCGCCCCGGCGACCGCCGACCTGCTCGCCCGCGCCGCCACCGGGCAGGCCGACGACCTGCTGACCAACGTCCTGCTCACGGCGCGCTGCCCGGTCGTCATGGCGCCGGCCATGCACACCGAGATGTGGGAGCACCCGGCGACCCAGGCCAATGTCGCGACCCTCACCGAGCGCGGGGTCCACGTCGTGCCGCCGGCCTCGGGCCGGCTGACCGGGCGCGACTCCGGTCCGGGGCGCCTCCCGGAGCCGGAGGAGCTCCTCGCCGTCGTCGAGCGCGAGCTCGCCCACCGCCAAGGCCCAGAGGCGCAGGGTGCGCGCGGGGCGCGTCGCGACCTCGCCGGGCGCCGCGTCGTCGTCACCGCCGGCGGCACCCGGGAGCCACTCGACCCGGTCCGCTACCTCGGCAACCGCTCGTCGGGCAAGCAGGGCCACGCCCTCGCCACCGCTGCCGCCGCGCGCGGAGCCGAGGTCACCCTCGTGACGACGGCCGGCATCGCCGCCCCGAGTGGCATGCGGGTGGTCCCGGTCGAGACGGCCCGCGAGATGGAGGAGGCCGTCCGCGCCGCCTCGGTGGGCGCCGACGCCGTCGTCATGGCCGCCGCCGTCGCCGACTTCCGTCCCGCCGCCTACGCCGAGCACAAGATCAAGAAGTCCCACGAGGGCGCCCCCGGCGGGCCCCCGGACGAGTCCGCCCCCACCGTCGCGCTCGTCCGCAACCCGGACATCCTCGCGGCCCTCGTCGCCGCTCGTGGCGACGCCTCCTCCCCGGTCCTCGTCGGGTTCGCCGCCGAGACCGGCGACGCCGACGGCTCGGTCCTCGACCACGGGCGGGCCAAGCTCCGCCGCAAGGCCTGCGACCTGCTCGTCGTCAACGAGGTCGGGGTCGGGGTGACCTTCGGGCAGGACGAGAGCACCGTGCACATCCTCCGGCGGGGGTCCGACGCCGTCACGGACGTCGGGCCGGCGCCGAAGTCGGTCGTGGCCGACGCCGTGTGGGACGCGGTCGCCGAACTCCTCTGACACGCGGCGCCCCTCTCGGGGGAACCCCGGGGCATGGTGGAGGTGGTGTCGACCACACCACCAGCACGGCACCGGAGGAGAGGAGCAGCCATGAGCGCCGACGACGACCGGACCGCACCGATGCCCCGGCACGGGGCAGGGACCCGGGAGCGGGTCCTGCGCGAGGACGAGCCCGCGGACACCGTGGACCACGGCGGCCGCGGCCAGCACGGGGAGACGGTTCCCTTCGAGCAGCGCATCCACGACGACGAACGGCTCGCCCGCGAGGAGCACGTCCACCGGGATGCCCGCGACGTCCACGACGGGTACCCGGCCCAGACGCACGCGGAGGTGCTCGCGACCGAGCGGGAGCACTTCGGGGGCGTGAAGGTGGGAGCGGCCTTCTTCGGCTGGCTCACCGCGACGGGGCTGGCCGTCCTCCTCACCGCCGCGCTGGCGGCGGCTGGGACCGCCGTGGGCCTCTCGAACGGGACCACGCCCGACCAGGTCGCAGCGGATGCGGCGAACAGCCCGCAGTCCGTCGGCCTGCTCGGTGCGGTGGCGCTCGGCGTCGTGGTGTTCGTCGCCTACTACTGCGGCGGCTACGTCGCGGGCCGGATGGCCCGCTTCGACGGGGCCAGGCAGGGCGTGGCCGTGTGGCTCTGGGCGGTCCTCGTCGCGATCGTCGTCGGGGTCCTCGGCGCCCTCGCCGGGGCCCGCTTCGACGTCCTGGCCTCGGTGGACGTCTTCCCCCGGGTTCCCCTCGGGGAGGGTGAGCTGACCACCGCCGGGATCGTCGCGGCGGTCGTCGTCCTCGTGACGAGCCTCGTCGGGGCCGTCCTCGGCGGGCTCGCCGGGATGCGCTTCCACCGCCGCGTCGACCGCGTCGGTCTCGGCGCCTGAGCCGGGTAGCCTCGACCGCCGAGAACACGCCGTCCCCCAGCGCTGGGGGACGGCGTGTCCTCGTCGGTCGTCGGGCGGCGCGTCAGCGGTGGGCGTGCTGGCGCTTCTTGCCGGGACCTCCGGACGAGCGGTCCTCGCCGGGCTCGTCCGCCTCGGCCTCGGGCTGGACCTCCGCGTCGGCCTCGGTCTCGCCCTCGGACTGCGCCTCCGCCTCCGCGTCGCCCTCGGGCGCTCCGTCGACCGGCTGCTCGGCCTCGTCGCCGACGGGCTGCTCGGCCTCGGCCGACTCCTCCGCGTGCTCCTCCTCCGCGTCAGCCGCGTGCTCCACGGGCTGCTCCTGCGAGGCCTGCGCCTCCACGTGCTCCGCGTCCGCGTGCTGCTCGGCGTCGAGACCCTCGACCGCGGCCGGGCCGCCGAGGGTGGCGAGCATGTTGCGGACGTTGCTCAGCTGCGCGGTGATGCTGTCGCGGCGGGCCGTCGCGGCGGCGAGCTCGCGCTCGG
>DASSQJ010000064.1:0-14220 GCA_035702545.1 Phycicoccus sp. | reverse complement strand
TGCCTCCGGCCCCACTGCCTCCTGCCCCACTGCCTTCTCCCGCAGGCGCTCCGCGGCCCGGGCCAGCAGCGGCCCCACCCGCGGGTCGCCGGCCGCGACGTGGTCGAGCAGCTCACGCCGCATCCGCGGCTCCCAGAACCGGCGGATGTGGTCGGCGACGTGCTCCGCCGCGTCGTCGGGAGCCACTGCCTCGAAGTTGCGGACGAGGTCGGCGCCGAGCCGGATCACCGCCGGCAGGTCCTCGCTCACCGGTGACGCACCGCGGCCCCGGCCGCGAGGGTCGGCGACGCCGGCACCGATGCGGGCGCCACTTCCGTCCCCGCGGCCGCGCCCCGCGAGGCCTGCGTCGCGACCGTCACCTCCACCGCGGTCACCTTGTACTCCGGGCAGTTCGTCGCCCAGTCCGAGTTCTCCGTCGTCACGACGTTGGCGCCCGTCACCGGGTGGTGGAACGTCGTGTAGACGACGCCGGGGGGCATCCGGTCCGAGACGAGCGCGGTGAGGTGGGTCGCACCCACCCGTGAGGCCAGCTCGACGACGTCCCCCGTCGTGATGCCGCGCAGCTCGGCGTCGGAGGGATGGATCTCGAGGACGTCCTCGGGGTGCCACGTCTCGTTCGGCGTCCGCCGCGTCTGGGCCCCGACGTTGTACTGGGTGAGGATGCGTCCGGTGGTCAGGACCAGCGGGAAGCGCCGGGTCGCACGCTCCGTCGTCGGCACGTACACCGTCGGCGTCAGCTGCCCGAGCCCTCGGACGAACCGGCCGACGTGCATCGTCGGGGTCCCGTGGGGGGCGGCGTCGTTGACCGGCCACTGCATCGAGCCCTCGGTGTCGAGACGCTCGAAGGAGACCCCGGCGAAGGTCGGCGTCGTCGCGGCGATCTCGTCCATGATCTGCGCCGGTGAGTCGTAGGACATCGGGTAGCCCATCGCGGTCGCGATCTCGCAGACGACCTGCCACTCGTCCTTGCCGACGCGCGACGGCATGACCGGCCGGACCCGGTTGAGGCGGCGCTCCGCGTTGGTGAACGTGCCGTCCTTCTCGAGGAAGGACGTGCCCGGCAGGAACACGTGGGCGAACCGCGCGGTCTCGTTGAGGAAGAGGTCCTGGACGACGACGAGCTCCATCGACCGCAGGGCCTCCTCGACGTGCTGGGTGTTCGGGTCGGACTGGGCGATGTCCTCGCCCTGGACGTAGAGGCCGAGGAACGACCCGCCGAGGGCGGCGTCGAACATGTTCGGGATGCGCAGGCCGGGCTCGGGCTGGATGGTGACGCCCCAGCGCGACTCGAACACCTCCCGGACCTCGGGCCGGGAGACGTGCCGGTACCCCGGCAGCTCGTGCGGGAAGGAGCCCATGTCGCACGAGCCCTGGACGTTGTTCTGCCCGCGCAGCGGGTTCACGCCGACGCCCTCCCGACCGAGGCTGCCGGTGATCATCGCGAGGTTGGCCATCCCCATGACCATCGTCGAGCCCTGGCTGTGCTCAGTGACCCCGAGGCCGTAGTAGATCGCCGAGTTGGGCCCGGCGGCGTAGAGCCGCGCGGCGGCCCGCAGGTCCTCGGCCGGGATGCCCGTCTCCTCCTCGGTCGCCTCGGGGGAGTGCTCGGACCGGGCGATGAAGTCGAGGTAGGCCTCTGCACCCTCGGTGCGCGTGCGGACGAACGCCTCGTCGAGCAGGCCCTCGGTGACGATGACGTGGCACATCGCGTTGACGAACGCGACGTTGGTGCCGGGGCGGACCGGGAGGTGGAAGGCGGCCTCGACGTGCGGGCTGCGGACGAGGTCGATGCGCCGAGGGTCGGCGACGATGATCCGGGCACCGGCCCGCAGCCGGCGCTTGAGGCGGGAGGCGAACACGGGGTGTGCGTCGGTCGGGTTCGCGCCGATGAGGAGGATGACGTCGGCGTGCTCGACGGAGGCGAAGTCCTGGGTGCCGGCCGAGGTCCCGAACGCGTGGTTCAGGCCGTAGCCGGTGGGGGAGTGGCACACCCGCGCGCAGGTGTCGACGTTGTTGTTGCCGAAGGCCGCGCGGACCATCTTCTGGACGACGTAGACCTCCTCGTTGGTGCACCGCGACGAGGAGATGCCGCCGATCGCGCCGACGCCGTGCCGGTCCTGGATGGCGCGGAAGCCGTCGGCCACCCGGGCGATGGCCTCCTCCCAGGTGACGACCCGCCACTCGTCGTCGATGGTGTCGCGGACCATCGGCTGCAGCTGGCGGTCGTCGTGTGCGGCGTACCCGTAGGCGAAGCGGCCCTTGACGCACGAGTGGCCCTCGTTCGCCCCGCCGTCCTTCCACGGCACCATGCGGACGACCCGGGTGCCGTCCCCCTCGCCCTGCACCTCCGCGCGGAACGAGCAGCCCACGCCGCAGTACGCGCACGTCGTGAGCACCGACCGGGTCGGCATCCCGAGCTGGACGACCGAGCGCTCGACGAGGGCGTCGGTCGGGCAGGCCTGGACGCACGCCCCGCACGAGACGCACTCCGAGTGGAGGAAGTCGGCGCCGCCGGTCGTCACGCGGGAGTCGAACCCGCGCCCCGCCACGGTGAGCGCGAAGGTGCCCTGCACGTCCGCGCACGCCCGCACGCACCGGGAGCAGACGATGCAGGCCGCCGGGTCGTAGTCGAAGTACGGGTTGGAGAGGTCAGGGGCCTCGTCGACGTGGCTCGCCCCTCCGAGCCCGTACCGGACCTCCGCCACGCCGGTCTCGTGAGCGAGGCGCTGGACGTCGCAGCTGCCCCGTGCACAGCCGTCGCAGTCGGCGGGGTGGTCGGAGAGGTAGAGCTCCATGACGCCGCGACGGAGCCGGCCGAGCTGCTCGGTGTCGGTCCGCACCTCCATGCCGTCGGCGCACGGGGTCGTGCACGAGGCCGGGGTGAGCCCGCGTCCGCCCTCGACCTCGACGAGGCAGAGCCGGCACGACCCGAACGGGGAGAGGCTGTCGGTGGCGCACAGGCGGGGCACGTCGATGCCGACCTCTCCGGCGGCGCGCATCACCGAGGTCCCCGCCGGAACGGTGACGGGGCGGCCGTCCACGGTGAGCGTGACGAGCTCCTCGGACGCAACAGGTGGGGTGCCGCGGTCCGGGTCGGCGACGAGGGTCATGGTCGGGCCTCCTCGGGCGTGATCCCGAAGTCCTCGGGGAAGTGCTGGAGCGCGCTGCGGACCGGCATCGGGGTGAGGCCGCCCATCGCGCACAGGGAGCCCCGCGTCATCGTCGCGCAGAGGTCCTCGAGGAGGACGAGGTTCTCGGCCCGGGCGGTCCCGGCCCGGATCCGGTCGATGACCTCGACGCCGCGGACGGAGCCGATGCGGCACGGCGTGCACTTGCCGCAGGACTCCTTGGCGCAGAACTCCATCGCGAAGCGTGCCATCGCGCCGGCGTCCATCGTGTCGTCGAAGACGACGACCCCGCCGTGCCCGAGCATCGCTCCCGCCTCGGCGAAGGCCTCGTAGTCCATCGGGAGGTCGAACCGGTCGGTGGGCAGGTACGCCCCGAGGGGCCCGCCCACCTGGACCGCCTTCACCGGGCGGCCGGAGGCGGTCCCGCCCCCGTACCCCTCGACGAGCTCGCGCAGGGTGATGCCGAAGCCCGCCTCGACGATGCCCCCGCGGGCGACGTTCCCGGCCAGCTGGAAGACCTGGGTCCCACGCGACCGCCCGGTGCCGAGGGCGGCGTAGGCCGCGCCGCCGTCGGCGAGCACCATCGGCACCGCGCCGAGGGTCAGCGGGTTGTTGACGACCGTCGGTCGCCCGAAGAGCCCGTGGAGGGCGGGGATCGGCGGCTTGGCCCGCACCTCGCCGCGGCGTCCCTCGAGGGACTCGAGCATCGAGGTCTCCTCGCCGCAGATGTACGCTCCCGCGCCGACCCGTACGTCGAGGTCGAAGGCGCGGCCACTGCCGAGGACGGAGGCCCCGAGCAGGCCGTGCGCGTAGGCGACGTCGACGGCCCGGCGCAGCGTGCGGACGGCGTCGGGGTACTCGCTGCGGACGTAGACGAATCCCTCCGTGGCCCCGACCGCGACGGCCGCGATCGCCATCCCCTCGAGCAGGGTGAAGGGGTCGCCCTCGAGGAGCATCCGGTCGGCGAAGGTGCCCGAGTCGCCCTCGTCCGCGTTGCACACGACGAACTTCACGTCGGCGTCGGCGGTCCGGACGGTCTCCCACTTCACGCCGGCAGGGAAGCCGGCCCCGCCACGTCCGCGCAGCCCCGAGGCGGTCACCTCCTGGACGACGTCCGCGGGGTCGAGCTCGAGCGCCCGCTCGAGGCCCCGCAGCCCCCCGTGCGCGCGGTAGGCGGCGAGGTCGGTGGGCTCGATGACCCCCACGCGGGCGAACGAGACGCGATCCTGGCCGGTGAGCCACGGGTGCTCGTCGACGACACCGAGCGCGCGGTCGGTGCCGTCGAGGTCGCCGCCGAGGAGGGCGCTGACGTCGGAACGGGTGACGTCGGCGTACCCGTACCGCGCGCCGTCCCGCTCGACCTCGACGAGCGGCTCGAGCCAGAGCATCCCGCGGGACCCGTTGCGCCGCACGGTGGCCCCCGCGTCCCTGAGCGCGGCCGCGACGTCGTCGGCGCCGACCGAGCGGGCGGCGGAGTCGGCCGGCACCCAGACCGTCGTCACCGGGCCCACCCGCCGGTGAGCTCGCCGAGCCGCTCGGGGGTGAGGCCGGCGTGGAGGTCGCCGTCGACGACGCCCGCCGGTCCGAGGGCGCAGTTCCCGAGGCAGAACACCTCGGCGACCTCGACGTCCTCGTGGAGCGACCACCGTCCCGACGCGGCCGCGTACGTCGCCTCCGCGCCCCGGGCCTGGCACGCCTCACCTCGGCACAGGCTCACGCGGTGGGCCGGCGGCGGGTTGCGGCGGAAGTCCTGGTAGAAGCTGACGACCCCCAGCACGTCGGCCCGGCTGAGGTTGAGGACGTCGGCGATGACGGGGATGTCGTCGTCGTCGACGTACCCGTGCGCCTCGACCACCTCGTGGAGGACCGGGAGCAGGGGTCCGCGGACGTCCGCGAGCCCTTCGGTGATGGCTCGCACCGACGCTGCCCGAGCGGGGTCTGCCGGGGCGGGGACGGTTGCCGGGCCGGGGGCTCGCTGGCGCACGTTCGGTGACCTCTCTGCGGTGAGTGGACCGTTGCGCCGATGCTACGCCGCAGGCTCCCACCGGGCCGTCACTGCGGTGGGGCGAGGCGCAGCTCCGGCTCGGGGTGCGGTGTCGTCCCCGCCATACCCGGGTGTCCGGCACGCTCCCAGTCCCGGGCGACCTCCATGAGGGCGGCGGTCGCAGCGGCGTCAGCAACCCGCTGGTTCTTCCCCAGCGGGTAGCTCGACGCAACGGGCCCGTACCGCTCGAGGAAGTCCTCGTAGCACTCCCGGCCGTCGGCCCCGTCGAATCGGCGGACGAGGCCGCTGAGGGTGCCGTCGAGCAGCGGCATGGCGACGCGGTAGCGGACCCAGCGGTGGAGGTCGAAGTCGAAGGCCTCGAGCCGGCGCGCCGCCTCCCGGCCACGCTCGGACAGTGCCTCGATGACCTCGGCGGGCATCCGGAGGTTCATCCCGCCCTCGCTCTTGGACGTCCGTACCTCCACGACCCGGTCGCGGAAGCCCGGCAGGCCGAGCTGGGTCGTGTCCGCCCAGTTCTGCATCGTGTCGGCGATCGCGTGGACGAAGCCGCCGAGCGACGTGATGGGGTGCGCGCGCGGCAGCAGCCCCTGTCGGGGGGAGGTGGGCCGCCAGACGAGGTCGGGGTAGTCGGGGTCGGTGTCCTCGAGGTTGATCCCGAAGGTGGGCCGGCTCGGCCAGAGCCTGTCGAAGAAGTGCATCGGGAAGTTGCTGGAGATGCCGCCGTCGGAGAACCACGCGACGACGCGCTTGTCGACCCCCTCGGGCCTGGAGTGGTCGAGGTAGACGAACGGGATGGCGCTGATCAGGCCGGGGAAGCTCAGGCTGATCCGTGCGGCGACGACGACCGGCAGGTGGGCTGCGGGAGGCAGGTGCCGGACCTTCTGCGACGGGTGCAGCGGACAGGCCCAGTCCTCGTCCGCGCCCGCCGCCGGCCCGTCGTCCGGGAAGAGCGCGACCACCACGGGTTCGGGGAAGTACGTCGACATGCAGGCCCGGCAGGCGAAGAAGACGTTGCTCGTGAACGGGAAGCGGTAGGGCCGCCGCAGGGTGAGGCAGGTCGTCATCACCTGGAGGTCGATGACGCGGTCCTCGGGGTCCTCCCCCCACAGGTGGCCGAAGAGGAGCGGGCCGTCACCCGGAGCGAGCCCGGCGAGCGTGTCGAGGGTGCGCGAGGTCCAGTCGGTGAGCGGCTCGTGCGCCGCGTCGACACCGACGTGGCCGTTGCAGATCCCGAAGCCGTTGTCCGTCATGGCACTCACGGTCCGCGCGGCGAGCCGGGCGGCCGCGGCCAGCACGGCGAGCACGAGCGCGCCCGGGACCCAGACCCACCACGAGGCGCGGGGCGTCCACCAGTGCGGGAAGTCGGGCCCCTGCTGGGTCGCCGCCGCCACGGCCACCCCCGGCACCATGGCGAGGAGGAAGGTGACCACCGCGACGACCGGTGCCGCGGTGAGCAGCCCCCCCACGGTGACGAGAACCCGTCGCGCCCGCCCCCATCCCGGCTCGATCCACGTGGTGAGGATCCCGAAGGCCGCACGGGTGCTCGGCGCGGGTTGGAACAGCGTCGCCAGCCCGCCACCGAGCTCGCTCGACACCCGCTCGAGCCCCGCGAAGCCGGCGGGCGCGGGCAGGTGGCGGCCGCGCTCGGCTGCCGCGACGGCAGCGGCCGCGATGGCGCCGGCGGACGTACCGCCGACCTGGCGGAACCGGTGGGTCTCGGCCAGCCGGCAGGCGGCGCCGGGGTAGACGACGCCACTGGTGATCCCGCCCTTCATGATGAGGTCGCACTCCTTCGTCGGCGAGGAGTAGCGCTGGGGCGCGGTGTCGGCGGTCATGGCGTGTCCTGTCCGAAGAGGGTGGCGCGGAAGTCGGCGGCGACCTGGGTGCACATCGCGGAGTACTCCTGGTCCGGCTGGGTGTAGAGCGCGATGTCCGCGACGGCGGCCCGGAACGCCGCGACGAGGTCGGCGTCCTCGGGGTGGCGCAGGGCGGCCGCCTTGAGCTCGAGCGCCCGGGCGAGGTGGGCCTCGAGCTTTCGCAGGACGGCCCGGCGCTTCTCGAGGAGCCCGAGCCGGTTGAGGGCATAGACCTCGATGGACGCCTGTCCCCGTGGGGCGGGGCGGCCCGCGGAGGTCTTGCGTGCCGCCACCTCGCCGTCCCGGATCGTGCCGGTCCCGGAGACGAAGCGCAGATACCGCGCCGGGTCGTCGAGGTAGGGGTTGAGGAGCAGCCGGCGTTCGCGGGACTCCTGTCCCGCGGCGACCGCGCGGGTGCGCTCGGAGCCCAGGGGGAACTTGTTCGCCTTGCCTGCGGTCCGGGGCAGCCCGGCGGGGAAGTCCTGACGGCGTGGCCGGTTGCAGTCCGAGCACGAGGGCAGCAGGTTGCTCCAGTCCGACGCCAGCCACCAGTAGCCGGGCGGCTGCAGCGTGCCCTGCCGGTCGGCCACGGCGCCCTTGGGACGGAAGTGCTCGATGTCAGCGGGTTGCGTCGCCGCGTAGTACGTCTCGCAGTACGCGCACTTACCGTGGAATGCCCTCGTCAGGGCCTCGCGGACCCCCTCGCCCTGGTAGGCGGAGAAGCCCTTCGGGTACTTGGCGCGGGCGTTGGCGGCATCGGCGTAGAACTGCGCGAGCGCGGCCCGCTCTGCCTGCGCACGCGCCGAGCTGAGCGAGGTGGGGGCGGGACCGGGCTCGACGTGCCGCACCGGGTCACCCGTCCCGGCCGGCCGGACGGTCCGGGATCGCCTCGGACCAGATCGCTGCCAGGTCCGCCAGGACGCCCTCGGTGGCGGCGCCGGGCGTCGCGACGACGGCGGCTGGGTCACCGCTCTCCCGTCGGCGAGCGATGAAGTCGTCGACGGAGTGCAGCAACAACCGCTCCCTCTCGGTGGTGCCGAGCTGGCGCAGCTCGCCGAGACGGGCCTCGAGCTCGGCGGTCCGTGAGCGGTCGGCGCCGCTCGGCCGGGGTTTGGCGCGGAGCCGGTAGTACTCGGCGAAGAGGGCGTCGACCTCGGGGTCGTCGGTGCTCCCGAGCCCGAAGTGCTCCGAGGTGAGGAGCTGGTCGACGCGCAGCCCCTTGACCGGCGGGAGGTCGCCGATGGCCACGACCCGGCCGCTCTCCGCGCGGCGCACGACCGTCACCTCACCGTCCTCCAGGCCTCGCAGGCACAACGGGTCGTGCGTCGTGACGACGAACTGGACGCGCGGGAGGACCTGGCGCAGGGCGCCGACGATGCGCATCCGCCAGCGGGGGTGGAGGTGGGCGCCGAGCTCGTCGATGAGGACGATGCCCTCGGCCTGGCTCGGGGAGGCCCACAGCCCGAGGACCGTCCGCATGACGTCGCAGGCGAGGACGAGCATCGACTGGTAGCCGTCGCTCAGCTCCTCGAGGCGGTCCCGTCGCCGGCCGCTGCGCAGGTGGACGTCGCCGTCTGTGCGCGCCAGCCGGGTCCGCTCGTCGAGGGTCAGCAACATCCCGAGCGAGACGGCGACGTCGTCGAACTGGGCGTCAGGGAGCGACAACAGCCACGTCCGTGGGTCGGTCATCGGCGCGAGTGGGTCGAAGAGGTTTCCGACGCGCACGGTGGGGGAGGGTCCGGTGGGGAGAACGCTGCGATCGCGAGGCAGCAACCGCATCGACCCGTACCCGAGCAACAGCGCCTGGGGCGCCGCCTCGCCGTCGAAGGACTCCGAGCCGCGGGAGAACCGGAGGGTCAACGGCGTCGGCAGCCCGCTGAGGTGGAGGTCGACGCCGCCGCTCCGGCTGCCGTGACGCAGCACCTGGTCGGGGCGGACTCCGAGGGCCTCGCGGTCGCTCGGGCCGATGAGGGTGAGGGCGATCGCCTGGAGGATCGAGCTCTTCCCGCTGCCGTTGTCGCCGAGGAGCACGTGCCACGGTGCGTGGGCGCTCGTCGAGCGGCTGAGGTCGATGTCCACGTGGTCGACCGGCCGGAAGTTGCGCACGACGACCCGCTCGATCCACCGTGCCGCCGCGAAGTACGAGGCTCGACCGGCGTCGTCGATCTGGTCGAGGTCCTCGTGGAGGCCGACCGACTGCCGCGTCTTCTGGCGGGTGTCGTACTCGGCCTTGGTGTGTCGTCGCTCGCTGCGGGTGACGGGTGCCTCGGTGAGGCTCTGGTCGCCGAGGGCGGTGGCGACGAGCTGGGTGCGCAGGGCGCGGTAGGGCTCGTCGGGGTCATCGAGGTGCGCGAGCACGGGGCCCTGGCTGGCCGCCGACTCCTTCGTGAGCGCCTCCCGGACCTCCGCAGCTGCTTCACGCCGAGCAGCGACGAGCGTGGGGCGGTTCAGCTGGAGGACGTCGATGGTCGCGGTGCCGCGCTCGGTGACGCTCGCCACGGTGCCGTCGGCGAGGAAGACCAGGTGTCGCGAGGGACTGTCCTCGCCGTCGGGTCCCAGTCCTCCGCGAGGGTCGAGGAGCAGAGGATGCTCCTGCGCGACGGGATCGGTCCGCTCGAGCCGCGGGCCGTCGACCGGGAACCGGTTGCCCTTGGCCCGGGTGCAGTCGGAGCAGGCCAGCACGAGGTTGTCCCAGCTGTAGGCGAGCCACCAGTAGTGGCTGCGGCTCTCGGTGCCGTCAGCGGCGAGCGCCCCCGACGTCGGTCGGAAGTGGTCGACGGCGAGCGGTGCCGTGGGTGCATCGGGGCTCTCGCAGTAGGCGCACTTGTCGTGGAACAGGGCACCCAGCGCCTCGCGGACCGTCGGGTCCTCCCAGAGCGGCTCGGGAACCGGTGGGGCGGAACCGGCCCGGCGGCGTCCCTCGTGGTGCCGTCGCAGGGGGGCGAGGGCGGCTTGTACTCGGGCGGTGTCGGCCAGGACGCTGGGGACGCCACCGGCGGACTCGACGAGGATCACCGCGGGCCCCCGGGGGCGCCGCACTCGTGCGGTCGTCCGCGCCACGGTGCCATGAGCCACGTCCTCCCGGTGCGAGAACCGATCGGTCGCTCCGGCGTCCTCGCCCCCCTCTCGATGGTCCTCGGGGTGGCGGCCGCCGTGAATAGTCACCTCCGACTATTCGCGCCACCGCGCCGGTCCGGTTGCGCGCGGCTCAGAGGCGAACGGGGTACACCGTCTCGGGCACCTCGGGGCGGATCCGTCCCTCGACGAAGATGCCGTGCCAGACGAGCGCGACGAGCAGGGTCCAGACCTTGCGCGAGTAGTCGTGCGGTCCGGCGCGGTGGGCGTCGAGGAGCCGCAGCACCGCGTCCTTGTCGACGAGCGCGTCGGCCTGCGACTCGGTGATGATGCCCCGGGCCCAGCCGTACATCTCGTCCTTGAGCCAGTGCCGGATCGGTACGGGGAAGCCGAGCTTCGGTCGGTTGAGGACGTGCGGGGGGACGATGAGCTCCATCGCCCGGCGCAGCGCGTACTTCGTCGTGTCCTTGGTGACCTTCTGGTCGACGGGGATGCCGGACGCGACCTCGAAGACCGTCGTGTCGAGGAACGGCACCCGCAGCTCGAGGCTGTTCGCCATCGTCATCTTGTCGGCCTTGACGAGGATGTCGCCGCGCAGCCAGGTGAAGAGGTCGACGTACTGCATCCGGGTCGAGTCGTCGAGGTGCCGGGTCGCGGCGTAGAGGTCGCGGGTGACGTCGGTGTGGCTGACGGAGGGGTCGAAGCCCCGGTAGAAGCCCATCTCGTCGGGCCGGAAGATCCGGGCGTTGCCGTAGTACCGGTCCTCGATGCCGATGGCCCCGCGGCGCAGGAGGTCCTTGCCGCGGGTTCCCTCCGGGATCCGCTCCGAGAGCCGGCCCAGACCCCGGCGCAGCGGCCTCGGGACCTTCTCGAACGCGGCGAGCGAGATCGGCTCGCGGTAGATCGCGTAGCCCCCGAAGAGCTCGTCCGCGCCCTCGCCGGAGAGGACGACCTTGACGTGCTTCCGGGCCTCGCGGGCGATGAAGTACAACGGCACGAGGGCCGGGTCGGCGACCGGGTCGTCGAGGTACCAGACGATGAGGGGGAGGGTCTCCATCATCTCCTCGGCCGTGACGACCTTGGTGATGTGCTCGACGCCGATGGCGCGGGCGGACTCGGCGGCGACGTCGATCTCCGAGTAGCCCTGGCGCTCGAACCCGGTCGTGAAGGTCAGCAGGTCCGGGTTGTGCCGCTTGGCCAGGGCCGCGATCGCCGTGGAGTCGATGCCCCCGGAGAGGAAGGAGCCGACCGTCACGTCGGCGCGCATGTGCTTCTCGACCGAGTCCTCCAGCGCCGCGGCGATGTCGCGGTAGAGCCGGTCCGGGTCGGTGACCGGTCGGGGCGTGAAGTCCGGGTGGAAGTACCGGTGCAGCCGCAGCGGCTCGCCGGGACGCATCGTGAAGTAGGTGCCCGACTCCACCCGGCGGATGTTCGCGTGCATCGTCGCGGGCTCGGGGACGTACTGGAGGGTGAGGTAGTGCTGGAGGGCGCGCTCGTCGACGGCGCCGGGGTCGGTCGCGACGTCGAGGAGCGACTTCTTCTCGCTCGAGAAGAACGTGCCGCGCTCGTCGGTCATCGTGAACAGCGGCTTGATGCCGAACCAGTCGCGCGCGCCGAAGAGGACGCGTTCCTGCGAGTCCCAGATGAGGAAGGCGAACATCCCGCGCAGCTCGCGGACGACGTCGACGCCGAGGTGGTGGTAGCCGGCGACGATCGTCTCGCTGTCGCCCTCGGTCTCGAACCGGGCGCCGAACTCGCGGGTGAGCCGCTCGCGCAGCTCGACGTAGTTGTAGATCTCGCCGTTGAAGATCAGGTGGTAGCGGCCGTCGAGGTACGGCAGCGGCTGGTGCGAGTGCTCGATGTCGATGATCGAGAGCCGCCGGAAGCCGATGACGACGTCGTCGTCGGACCACGTGCCGCCCTCGTCCGGTCCGCGGTGGTGCATGTCCGTGAGGGAGGCGTCGATCGCCTCCCGCAGCGCGGGGGCGGTGCCGTCGGCGGAGAGGAATCCGGTGAGTCCACACACGCCCGCCATCATGTCAGTGCCGGCAGGGGCGGTCCGCATCCCGGAGCCGGCGACCTGCCCCGGGGCGCGGAGGGGTCCGCGGCAGCGGACGGGGCCCGAGGCGCGAGTGGGCGCGCCTCGGCGGACGGGAACCTTCCGCGACATGCCGGAACGGAGGGCGTCGCCCGCTGAAGGTTCCGGCATCCGGAGAGAATGTTGGCCGCGGCGGCGCGGTGGCTCGCTCGGTGGTGGCCGCTGATTAGGGCCGGTGCGTGCCCGCTGGTAGCCTTGGTCACTGCCGTGAGATCGGCCGCGGATCCAGAGAGCCCCGGTGAACCAGCCCGGGAGCGCCGCGCAGCACCACTACGAAGGAGAGTCGTCGCCCCATGCCGCTGAGCACCGACGTCAAGCAGCAGATCATCGCCGAGTACGCCACGTCCGAGGGTGACACCGGCTCCCCCGAGGTGCAGGTCGCGCTCCTCACCCAGCGCATCAAGGACCTCACCGAGCACGCCCGTGAGCACAAGCACGACCACCACAGCCGTCGTGGCCTGCTGCTCCTCGTCGGCCGGCGCCGCCGGCTCCTGCGCTACCTCGAGAGCGTCGACGTGGAGCGCTACCGTGCGCTGATCAAGCGCCTCGGCCTGCGCCGTTGAGACTTCCGTCGAGGGGCGGTCCTCACACCTGGTGAGGACCGCCCCTCGGCGCATGGGGCGGGCCGATCCCGCCCGGAGAACCCACAACTGAACACCGGTAGTGAACGGTGCCCGTCGCGGCACCGCCTGAAGGACGCCCGTGCACAACGACGATGTGCGGTGCGCACATGAGCAACAGAAAAGGAGGGCCCATGGAGGGTCCCGAGATCACCTTCGCCGAGGCCGTCATCGACAACGGCAGCTTCGGCACCCGCACGGTCCGGTTCGAGACCGGACGACTGGCCAAGCAGGCCGGCGGCGCCGTCGCCGCATACCTGGACGAGGACACGATGCTCCTCTCCACCACCACCGCCGGGAAGTCCCCGCGCGAGGGTTTCGACTTCTTCCCCCTGACCGTCGACGTCGAGGAGCGGATGTACGCCGCGGGCAAGATCCCCGGCTCGTTCTTCCGCCGTGAGGGCCGGCCGTCCACCGACGCCATCCTCACCTGCCGGCTCATCGACCGGCCGCTGCGCCCGACCTTCACCAAGGGCCTGCGCAACGAGGTCCAGGTCGTCATCACCGTCCTCGCGCTCAACCCGGACCACCAGTACGACGTCCTCGCGATCAACGCCGCGAGCGCGTCCACCCAGATCTCCGGCCTGCCCTTCTCCGGCCCGATCGGTGGCGTCCGAGTGGCGCTCATCGACGGCCAGTGGGTCGCGTTCCCGAACTTCTCCGACGCCGAGCGCTCGACCTTCGACATGGTCGTCGCGGGTCGGATCGCCGGTGACGACGTCGCGATCATGATGGTCGAGGCCGAGGCCACCGACGCCACGTGGAACCTCGTGAAGAACGAGGCCAAGCAGGCGCCGACCGAGGAGGTCGTCGCCGAGGGCCTCGAGGCGAGCAAGAAGTTCATCAAGGTGCTCTGCGAGGCCCAGGCCGAGCTGGCGAGCAAGGCCGCCAAGCCGGTCCAGGAGTTCCCGATCTTCCTCGACTACGAGGACGACGCCTACGTCGCGGTCGAGGCCGCGACCGGGGGCGACCTCGCCCAGGCCCTCCAGATCGCCGGCAAGCAGGAGCGCGAGGAGCGCATCGACGCCATCAAGGAGTCGATGAAGGCCTCGCTCGCCGACCGCTTCGAGGGTCGCGAGAAGGAGCTGTCCGCGGCGTTCCGCTCGGTGCAGAAGAAGCTCATCCGCGAGCGGATCCTGCGCGACAAGGTCCGCATCGACGGCCGTGGCCTCGCCGACATCCGGGCCCTCTCCGCCGAGGTCGAGGTCCTGCCCCGCACTCACGGCTCGGCCCTCTTCGAGCGCGGCGAGACCCAGATCATGGGCGTCACGACGCTGAACATGCTCCGGATGGAGCAGCAGCTCGACACGCTCTCCCCGGTCTCGCGCAAGCGGTACATGCACAACTACAACTTCCCGCCCTACTCGACCGGTGAGACCGGGCGCGTCGGCTCGCCGAAGCGCCGCGAGATCGGCCACGGGGCGCTCGCCGAGCGGGC
>DASSQJ010000063.1:0-8846 GCA_035702545.1 Phycicoccus sp. | reverse complement strand
GGCAGGGGTGGCGCGCATGGTGAACCATCCGGACGTCCCGGACGCACACTTCTCCCCGGGCGCCCTCAGTGGCCGCCGCCGCCCCGCCCCGCCGGCGAACACGGCCGTCGCCCGCGCGCCCGCGCACCCGCGCTCCGGCCGGTGGCCGCCGGCCCCACCGGCCCGCGTAGCATCGGCTGAGTGGCCCTGACCGACCTCTCGCGCTGCTCCGTCGCGGCCCGCCGGCGCGGCGAACCGCTCGCCGGCAGCGCCCCCGTCGCCTCGCGCTGGCTCCTCATCGAGCACGACGGCCCATGGGCCAAGAAGCACCTCGAGACCCCTCCGCTGCTCGGCCGCACCGGCCACGAGGTCGAGGCGCTCTGCGCCTCCTTCGGCGGCCGCACCCTCCTCATCCGGCGCCCCCTGCGCCGCGGGCCGGAGGGCGGGAGCCGCTCCTGGTACGCCGTCGACACCGTCCGCGGCACCCGGGTCCGGGGCACCTGGCGCACCGCCGAGGACCTCCACGCCGCCGCCAGCGCCCTCGGTGCCGAGCTGAGCCACAGCGACGACGACGCCGAACCGATGATCCTCGTCTGCACGCAGGGCACCCGCGACGCCTGCTGCGCCGTCCGCGGCCGCCCGATCGTCGCCCGGCTCGCCAAGGAGTGGCCCGAGGAGACGTGGGAGTGCACCCACCTGGGCGGCCACCGGTTCTCCGGCACCCTCCTCACGCTGCCCGACGGCGCCTGCTACGGCTACCTCGACCCGGACACCGTCGCCGACGTCGTCCGTGACCACCTCGCCGGGCGGGTCCACGCCCGCAACCTGCGCGGGGTCACCCGGTGGGACCCGCCCGTCCAGGCCGCCATCGCGGCCGCCCTCGAGGCGCACGGCCCGGCCGCCATCGACGACGCCGTGCCCGGCCTGGTCGACGCCGGACCGGGGGCGTCGACGAGGGTCGAGGTACTCGGCAGCGGCCCGCTCCCCGACACCGTCGTCGTCGACGTCGTCGAGGAGCCGCTCCCCGAGGCCCCGCTCAGCTGCGGCGGACCCCCGAAGGCCCACACCGCCTGGCGCGCGAGCGTGCGTGGCCTCGAGGAGGCATCCAACTCCCCACCGGCGGCCGCGCCGGGGCATGGTTGAGGGGTCCTGCTTCCGACGAGAGGAGCCACCATGCCCGACGACCTGTACGACGAGGCGCTGGAGCACCGACGCGTCCGTGACGCCGCCCTCCAGGGCGTCGTCGACGACGTCGTCCGCCGCTCCGTCGACCGCCCGGTGCCCGAGATCCGCCTGGACCTCGAGCGCACCCTCGCCGAGCGCGGCCTCCCCCCGATGCCGGAGGGCTGGCTCGAGGCGGTCTCCTCGGCCGCCGCCGTCGGCGACCCCTACATCGTCTCGACGTACTCCGAGCGCGCCGACGACGTGCCGCCCACCCGTCACCACGAGGCACCCGGGACCGGCATCAGCTAGCCACCTCGTCGCTCGGCGTGGCCCCACCCGCCTCGTGGTGCCAGAGTGTGGTCATGACGGCGACGGAGCGGTACCGCGAGGCCCGAGACCTGCTGCTCTCCCTGCGGGGACGCCACGAGGAGGCGCTGGAGCGCTTCGCCTGGCCGGATCTGGGCGACCGGTTCAACTGGGCGGTCGACTGGTTCGACGCGATCGCGCGGGGCAACGACGCCGAGGCCCTCGTCATCGTCGAGGAGGACGGCACCAGCTCCTCGTTCAGCTTCGACGCGATGGCCGCCCGCTCCGACCGGGTGGCCGCGTGGATGGCGGCCCAGGGCGTCCGTCGCGGCGACCCGGTCATGCTGATGATGGGGAACCAGGCCGAGCTCTGGGACTGCACCCTCGCCGTGATGAAGCTCGGCGCCGTCATCATGCCGACGACGACGGCCGCCGGCCCCGCCGACCTCGCCGACCGAGTCGTCCGGGGCGGCGCCCGCTTCGTCGTCACCACGCCGGACCAGACGGAGAAGTTCACCGAGGTCCCCGGTGAGTACGGACGGTTCGCCACCGCACCGGTCGACGGCTGGGCGGACCTCTCGACCGCGTACGCCGAGGACGTCCCGCCCGCCGAGCACCCCGGGACGGCGCCCTCGGACCCGCTCCTCCTCTACTTCACCTCCGGGACGACCTCGCGTCCCAAGCTCGTCGAGCACACCCAGGTCTCCTACCCCGTCGGGCACCTGACGACGATGTACTGGCTCGGCCTCCGGCCGGGGGACGTCCACCTCAACATCTCCAGCCCGGGCTGGGCCAAGCACGCGTGGTCGTGCGTCTTCGCCCCGTGGATCGCCGAGGCCACGGTCTTCATCGCCAACTACACCCGGTTCGACCCGGCCCACCTCCTCGAGGTGCTCCGGGAGCACGAGGTCACGACGTTCTGCGCCCCGCCCACCGTCTGGCGGATGCTCATCGGCGCCGACCTGTCCGGCGGACCCGGGTCGCTGCGGGAGGTCGTGGGCGCCGGCGAGCCGCTCAACCCGGAGGTCATCGAGCAGGTCCGCCGCGCGTGGGACCTCACCCTGCGCGACGGGTACGGCCAGACCGAGATGACGGCCGCCGTCGGCAACACCCCCGGGTCGCCGCTGAAGCCGGGGTCGATGGGTCGCGCCCTGCCGGGGTGCCCGGTCGTCCTCGTCGACCCGGTCGGCGGCGGGCTGGTCGAGCGTCCTGCCCCCGGCGAGCCGCCCCGCGAGGGAGAGCTGTGCATCGACCTGTCCGCCGACCCGTTGCCGTTGATGACGGGCTACCAGGGTGACCCCGAGCGCAACGACGAGGCGATGGCGGGCGGGTGGTACCACACGGGCGACGTGGCGACCCTGGACTCCGACGGCTACGTCACCTACGTCGGTCGCACCGACGACGTCTTCAAGGCCAGCGACTACAAGATCAGCCCCTTCGAGGTCGAGTCCGTCCTCATCGAGCACCCAGCGGTCGCCGAGGCCGCGGTCGTCCCCGCGCCGGACCCGGTGCGCCTCGCCGTGCCCAAGGCCTACGTCGTCCTCGCCTCCGGCTGGGATGCCGACGCCGACACCGCGCGCAGCATCCTCGCCCACTGCCGAGAGAACCTCGCGCCGTGGCAGCGAGTGCGGCGGCTCGAGTTCTCCGAGCTGCCGAAGACCATCTCGGGCAAGATCCGCCGGGTCGAGCTGCGCGGTCGTGAGGAGGAGCTCGCCCGCGAAGGAGGCGCGCCCGAGGGCACCGAGTGGCGCGACGACATGTTCCCCGAGCTGAGGGGCTGAGCCGGCGGCTCAGCCGGTGGTGGCCGACGCCGTCGGCGCCGAGGCCGCCGGCGAGGGCTCGGACGGCGTCGGGGACGTCGACGACGCGGGCTCCGGCACCGGCTCCCCGCCGGTGACGAGCGAGGTCCGCAGCGGCTCGCCGGCCGAGCAGGTGCGGTTCGGGTCCCGGGGCCGGTCGTCGATCCGGCTGCCGTTGAGGAGGGAGACGTCGTCGTACGCCGGCCGGCCCTCGACGACGTCGCGGAAGCGGTAGCGGGTCAGCGAGGTGAGCCGGCAGTCGGTGCCGAAGGTGAGGATGTCGAAGGAGGAGGGCTGGCCGACGAGCTCCTCCCCGGGCCCGTCGCCGACGAAGTGGGTGAACGGCCCGCCACCGGTGAAGGTCCCGGTCTGGATCCGGTTGCCCTCGAGGTCCTGCGAGTGCATGTGCCCGTTGAGGAGGACGCCGGCGCTCAGGCCCTGCACGGCCCAGGGCTCGTGGCTCGCCACGACGTCCGGCTCGGCCCGACCGGCGAAGGCGGCGGCGAACGCCTCACGGGCCGGCGCCTGCTTGGCGGGCGTCCCCGTGCCGGAGTCGCCGAACCAGCGCGGGTCGTTGAGCCCCGCGATGCTCACCCCGCCGATGCTCACCTCCGTGTACCCGCCATCGGGGGGCTGGAGCAGGACGACGTTCGGGACCCGCGCCATCGCGTCGAGGAGCGAGTGGTCCCCGGCGCTCGTCGCGTCGTGGTTGCCGCGGACGAAGAGGTAGGGCACGCCGAGGGACTCGATGCCGGCGAACATCCCGGATGCCGTGGCCTCCTCGACGGTGCCGAAGTTGACGAGGTCGCCGGTGTCGATGACGACGTCGATGCTCTCCTCCTCGACGATGGTCCGCATCAGCGAGTACTGGTTGGCGCCGTGGAGGTCGCTGACGAAGAGCATCCGCAGCGCCGGGTCCGACTCGAGCGACCCGGCCGCGAACTTCTGCTGGAGCGCGGTCGAGAGGGCCAGGAGGTTGCGCAGGTAGGGGGCGACCTGCGCGGCGCGGGTCTCGACGTCGTCGAGGAGGCCCTGGTTGCGCTGGAGGGTGCCGAGCACCTCGGTGGCCGTGAAGCTGCCCTGGCGGCTCGGCTGGTACGTCGTCCAGATGGCGGCGGTCGTCCCCAGCGTCGCGACGAGCCAGGCGACCGCGCTCGAGGCGACGAGGACCCGCGGCGGGCGCCGCCGGCGGAGCACCGACCAGCCGCCGAGCAGGACGAGGACGACGACGAGCGCGCCGAAGGCGAATCGGGCGACGACCTGTGTCGCGGCGGTGCGGATCGCCGCGTTCAGCTCCTCGGGCCCCGGGCGCAGGGACGACAGGGTGATGTTCGGCCGGGACAGCACGTCGGCGATCCCGGCCTTGACCTGCGGGACGGTGTGGATGCCCGGGGCCGCCCCGGAGAAGGAGATGACGGCATCCCCGAAGGTGGTCGTCGCGACGAGCTGGCCGGCCCGGGACGGGGCGGGGTCGAGCCAGACCTCGGCCTGGTAGTTGCGGGTCTCCGCGACGACGGGGGCGAGCTGGGTTGCGGCGATCCCCGCCCCGATGCACACGACGGTGAGGACCACGGTGCCGAGCACGTGCCGGACCCTGTCCGACCCGATCCGGTGACCGGCCCACCACCACACCCCGAGCGCGGTGACGAGCGGCCACAGCACGGTGAGGACCGCGACGACCCGCTCGTGGAGCCCGAAGGAGCCGCCGTCCCGTCCGACGAGGAGGGAGCCGACCGCGACGAGGAGGACGACCCCGGCCGGGCGGGCGAGCCGCGGCGTGAGGACCGGCGGACCGCCCGGGCGGGCAGCGAGCAGCGGCCACGCCCCGAGGAGGAGGAACGAGGCCGACGCGGCGAGGAGGTGGCCGGTCGCCGACTCGGCACGCGACGGGAGGGGGAGGGCGGCGACCGCGAGGGTGGCCACTCCGGCACCGGCGAGCGCAAGGCGCCCGGCCCGCCGGGCGTCACCCAGGGCCCAGGCCGTCACCAGGTGGGCCAGGCCGGTGACGACGAGCGCGCTCGTCATCACCCAGCGGTGCGGGGTTGCGCTCGCCGCGAGCGCGCTGATCGTCTCGGCCCGGGAGTCGAAGCCGGTCTGCAGCCCGGCCGCCCACGTCCAGCCGCCGACGAGCGACACCGCGGCGACGCTCGCGCTGATCACCGCGGTGCGGGTGTGCCCGACCGGCTCGGTCATTCCCCCACCCTAGGTCGCGAGGCTGCGAGCCCCGGTGCATAGGGTGACGCGCATGGTGACCACGCCGCCGGCGCTCGAGCGCCCCTTCCACGCGGTGCTCCTCGACATGGACGGCACGCTCGTCGACTCCATCGACTCGGTCGTCCGCTCGTGGGTCCGGTGGTGCTCGGAGTACGACGTCGACCCGGAGCAGCTGCGCGGGTTCCACGGTGTCACCGCGTGGAGCCTGGTCACCCGGTTCCTCCCGGAGGAGCGTCGGGCGGAGGCGTTCGCCCGGATCCGCGAGCTGGAGGTCGCCGACGCCGTCACGACGCGGGTCCTGCCGGGGGCCGCCGAGCTGCTCGGCCGGTTGCGCGACGGCGGGGTGCCCACCGCCATCGTGACCTCGTCGACCGACGACCTCGCCGAGGCGCGCCTGCGGGCCACGGCCCTCCCGCACCCGGAGGTCGTCGTCACCGCCTCGGACGTCGCTCGCGGCAAGCCGTTCCCCGACCCCTGGCTCGAGGGCGCACGCCGGCTGGGCGTCGACCCGGGGGAGTGCCTCGTCGTCGAGGACGCGGTCGCCGGTCTGACGGCGGCGCGGGCGGCCGGGTGCGGCGGGCTCGTCGCGGTGACGAGCACGACCCCCGCGGAGGAGCTCGAGCCGGTCGCCGACCTCGTCGTCCGCGACGTCGCCGCCCTGGGGATCGACGCGTCCGGAGGCCTCGCCCGCGTCGTCTCGTGGGCCTAGGCTCTCGGCCCATGGATGCCGACGTCGTCGTCGTGGGTGCCGGCCTCGCCGGCCTCGTCGCGACGTGCGAGCTCGCGGGGTCGGGGCACTCGGTCGTCCTCCTCGACCAGGAGAACGAGGCCAACCTCGGCGGCCAGGCGTGGTGGAGCTTCGGGGGCCTCTTCCTCGTCGACACCCCCGAGCAGCGCCGGATGGGGATCCGCGACTCGGCCGACCTGGCGTGGCAGGACTGGGAGGGCACCGCGGGCTGGGACCGGCTCACCGTCGCCGACGGCGGCCCGGGGCCGGACCACTGGGGCCGGGAGTGGGCGCGGGCGTACGTCGACTGGGCGGCGAGCGAGAAGCGGTCCTGGCTGCGCACCCTCGGCATCTCGTTCTTCCCCGTCGTCGGCTGGGCCGAGCGCGGCGACGGGACGAGCGGCGGGCACGGGAACTCGGTGCCGCGCTTCCACATCCCGTGGGGCACCGGCACCGGCGTCGTCGCGCCGTTCGAGCAGCGGGTGCGCGAGCACATCGCGGCGGGGCGGGTCATGTACCGCCCCCGGCACCGGGTCGACGAGCTCGTGCGGACCGGCGCCGCGGTCACCGGCGTCCGCGGCTCCTGCCTCGCCGACGACGACGCCCCCCGTGGGGTGGCGAGCAGCCGTGAGGTGGTCGGCGAGTTCGAGTACGGGGCCCGGGCCGTGTTCGTCACCTCGGGTGGCATCGGCGGCAACCACGACCTCGTGCGCGCCAACTGGCCCGAGCGGCTCGGGACGCCGCCCGCAGACCTCCTCACCGGCGTCCCCGCCTACGTCGACGGCCGGATGCTCGCCATCTCGGAGGCCGCCGGCGGGGCCGTCGTCAACCGCGACCGGATGTGGCACTACGTCGAGGGCGTCCGCAACTGGGACCCGGTCTGGCCGGGGCACGCCATCCGCATCCTTCCCGGTCCGAGCTCGATGTGGTTCGACGCCCGGGGCAACCGGCTCCCCGCACCGCTCCTCCCCGGTTTCGACACCTTGGGGACGCTCGACCACCTGCGGCACAAGGGGTTCGACCACTCGTGGTTCGTCCTCAACGCCTCGATCGTCGGCAAGGAGTTCGCCCTCTCCGGGTCCGAGCAGAACCTCGACCTCACCGAGCGGCGGTACCGCGACGTGCTCAAGCGCCCCGTGACGAAGGTGCAGCCGGCCGTGCAGGCCTTCCTCGACCACGGCGAGGACTGGGTCACCGCCGAGACCATCGGCGAGCTGGTCGCCCGGATGAACGAGCTCACGCCCGACGCGCCGCTCGACCCGGCCCACATCGAACGCCAGGTCGTCGAGCGCGACCGGCAGGTCGACAACCCGTTCACCAAGGACGCCCAGGTGGCGGCCATCCGGGTGGCCCGGCGCTACCGCGGCGACCGGCTCACCAAGCGGGCCTACCCCCCGCACCGCATCCTCGACCCGAAGCACGGCCCGCTCGTGGCGGTGCGCCTGCGGGTGCTCTCCCGCAAGACCCTCGGCGGCCTGCACACCGACCTGCGCGGCCGGGTCCTCGGCACCGACGGCTCGCCGGTGCCGGGCCTCTACGCCGCCGGCGAGGTCGCGGGGTTCGGGGGCGGCGGGGTCCACGGCTACCGGGCCCTCGAGGGCACCTTCGTCGGCGGCTGCCTCTTCTCCGGCCGCATCGCCGGCCGAGCGGCCGCGGCGGACCTCTGAGGGGCGCGGCCCGGGCTAGGGTCACCCGAGTGAGCGGACTCCACCTGTGGCTACGCGCCGAGGCGCGGGCCACCGAGCAGCGGGCCCCGCTCGTGCCGGCCGACGTCGCCCGCCTCGTCGCCGGGGGCGTCCGGGTGACTGTCGAGGAGTCCGGCACGCGGGTCTTCGCCACCGCCGACTACGTCGCGGCCGGCGGCGTGCTCGCCCCGGCGGGGTCGTGGGCGGAGGCGCCGGCCGACGCCGTCGTCCTCGGCATCAAGGAGCTGCCCGACGAGCCCGGACCGCTGCGGCACACGCACGTCTACTTCGCCCACGCGTTCAAGGGCCAGGCCGGCGCAGAGGAGCTGCTCGCCCGGTTCGCCGACGGCGGCGGTGAGCTGCTCGACGTCGAGTACCTCACGGTCGACGGCCGCCGGGTCGTCGCGTTCGGCTACTGGGCCGGTTACGCCGGTGCGGCCCTCGGGGTCCGGCAGCACCGGGGCCGGCTGACCCCTCCCCTCGCCCCGTCGAGCCGCGAGGACCTCGACGCACGGCTCACCGACCCCGCCGCACCCGTCCTGCGGGCGCTCGTCGTCGGCGCGCTAGGGCGCAGCGGGCGCGGCGCCTGCGACGCCCTCGAGGTGGCCGGGGCCGAGGTCACCCGGTGGGACGTCGCCGAGACCGCCGACCTCGACCGCCGCGCGCTGCTCGCGCACGACCTGCTCGTCAACTGCGTCGCGTCGAGCGCGACGGGGGAGCCGTTCCTGCGCCGTGAGGACCTCGAGCTCCGGGACCGGGCGCTGCGGACCGTCGCCGACGTCACGTGCGACGTGACGAGCGAGCACAACCGGCTGCCGGTCAACACCTCCGTGACGACGTGGGAGGACCCGGTCCGGGTGATCCACGACGGCGGCCGGCCGGTCGGCGTCATCGCGATCGACAACCTCCCGAGCCTGCTCCCGCGCGAGGCGAGCACCGACTTCTCCGCCGCGCTCGTCGCCCAGCTGCCGG
>DASSQJ010000062.1:0-6512 GCA_035702545.1 Phycicoccus sp. | reverse complement strand
GGGCCGCTTGCCTTCGCCGAGGCGGTCGCGGAGAACGTCGCCTTCATGCGCGCCGCCAACACGGCGGACCAGCACCGGGTCCGCGGCCTGTTCGGGATGCACGCCTCGTTCACCCTCTCCGAGGCGAGCCTGGACGCCATCGCGGGCGAGGCCGCCGGCGTCCCGGGCGGCTACCACGTCCACGTGGCCGAGGGCCCGGGTGACCAACCACGCACCCGCGAGCTGTGCGGCCTCGGGGTCGTCGACCGGCTCGCCTCCCGCGGGATGCTCGGCCCGGACAGCCTCGCAGCCCACTGCATCCACACCAGCCCGGCCGAGATCGACGTCCTCGCCGAGCGCGACGCCCTCGTGGTCCACAACCCGCACTCCAACCTCGGCAACGCGGTCGGCTTCGCCCCGGTCGTCGAGATGCTGCGCCGCGGCGTGCGGGTCGGCCTCGGCACCGACGCGTACACAGCAGACATGCTCGCCTCGATGCAGGTCGCCAAGATCGTCGCCAGCGGCCACCGGCTCGACCCGACGGTGGGCTTCGCGGAGGCGGTGGCGATGCTCTTCGAGAACAACCCGGCGATCGCCTCGACCCTGTTCGGGTGCGACGTCGGGATCCTGCGTCCCGGCGCCGTCGCCGACCTCGCCACCCTCGACTACCGCCCCCCGACGCCGCTGGACTCCAGGTCCGCCTGGGGGCACGTCGTCTTCGGGATGAGCGGGGCCCAGGTCGTCGACGTCATGGTCGACGGCGAGTGGGTGCTTCGGGACCGGGAGTTCACCCGCCTCGACGAGGCGGAGGTCCTCGCGCACTCGGCGGAGCGGGCCGAACGGGTCTGGAAGGAGCTGTGAGGTGACCCTCCTGCGCGGCGGCCGCGTCGTCACCCCGGACGGGGTGCTCGAGGGGGCGTCGCTGCGCATCGAGGGCGAGACCATCACGGGGATCGGGGCGCTCGAGCCCGAGACGGGCGAGGACGTGCTCGACTGCTCGGGCTGCGTCGTCCTCCCCGGGGGCGTCGAGTCGCACTGCCACCTCGACCTCGAGGCCGGCGACGAGGTCACCGCGGACGACTTCGCGACGGGGACCCGGGCCGCGCTCGCCGGCGGGACGACGACGGTCATCGACTTCGCCACCCAGTTCCACGGGCAGTCGCTCGCCACGGGCCTCGCCCGCTGGTGCGCCAAGGCCGCCGGCCGGGCCGTCACCGACTTCGCGTTCCACCTCGCGATGACCCAGTGGCGCGACGACTTCCCGGAGCAGATGGCCGCGATGGTCGAGCGGGGCGTCACGTCGTTCAAGCTCTACATGGCCTACCGCGACACGATGATGGTCGACGACGAGGAGATCCTCGCGGCCCTCACCGCCTCTCGCGAGCTGGGCGCGACCATCGGGTTCCACTGCGAGAACGGCCTGCTCGTCGACGCCCTGAGGAAGGCCGCTCTGGCCGCGGGGCACACGACTCCGCACTTCCACGCGAGCACCCGGCCGGCGGTGCTCGAGGTCGAGGCGGTCGAGCGCCTCGAGGTGATCGCCGGACTGGTGGGCGCACCCCACTACGTCGTCCACCTCTCCACCGCGGGCGGGCTCGACGCCGTGCGCCGAGGCCGGGCATCCGGGACCACCGTGGCCGCGGAGACGTGCCCGCAGTACCTCCTGCTCGACGTGGGGGCGTACGGCGGCCCCGAGGACGACGACCCTCGGCGTCGGGCCTTCGTCATGAGCCCTCCACTGCGGACGGCCGCCGACCGGGAGGCCCTCTGGGCCGGCCTCGCCGCAGGTGACGTCCAGTTCGTCGGGACCGACCACTGCTCGTTCGACCTCGTCGGGCAGAAGGACAAGGCCGCCGACTTCGCCGCCGTCCCGAACGGCATCCCCGGCATCGAGCTGCGGATGGCCCTCCTGTACTCCGCGGGCGTCGCGGCGGGACGGCTGGACCTCACGCGGTTCGCGGAGGTGACCGCCACCAACGCCGCCCGCTACTTCGGGCTGTACCCGCGCAAGGGCGCCCTCGTCCCCGGCGCCGACGCCGACGTGCTCGTCCACGACCCCGCCACCCGGTGGACGGTCACCCACTCCGCGCTCCACGAGAACGTCGACCACACGCCCTACGAGGGCGCCCCGGTGCAGGGCCGGGTCCGCGACGTCTTCCACCGGGGCCACCACGCCGTGGTCGACGGCCGCCTCGCCGACGGCCTCCCCCCCGGCCGCTACCTGCCCTGCGGGGCCCCCGACACGGAGGTGCGCTGATGACCACCACGGTGAACGGCCTGACTCACGAGGCCCCGGTCGGCCCGACGTTGATGACCTGGCTGCGTGAGGACCTCGGGCTCACCTCGGTGAAGGACGGCTGCGCGGACGGCACCTGCGGGACGTGCATCGTCGTCGTCGACGGCAAGCCGGTGAAGGCGTGCACCCGCGACGCCTCGGCCTTCGGGGGCCGGCACGTCGTCACGGCGGAGGGACTCGAGGAGCCCCAGCGATCCGCCATCGTCTCCGCCTTCGAGCAGGAGGGCGCGGTCCAGTGCGGCTTCTGCATGCCCGGCTTCGCGATGACGACCAAGGCCCTGCTCGACGCCGACCCGGACCCGAGCCGGGCGGCCGTCACCCGGGCCCTGCGCGCGAACGTCTGCCGGTGCACGGGGTACCGGATGGTCGAGGACGCCGTCCTGCGGACCGGGCGCATCCTGCGCGGCGAGGAGGAGGTCGTCGTGCGGCCGGAGCACGTGCACATGTCCGACCGTGCCCCCCGACCCGACGCCGCCGAGAAGGTCCTCGGCACGGGCCTGTACACCGACGACATCCGCCTCGACGGGATGGTGCACGCCCGCGCCCTGCGGTCGGCCCACCCGCGGGCGGTCGTCGAGGGCATCGACGTCAGCAGGGCCCGAGCCCATCCCGACTGCCTCGCGGTGCTCACCGCGGCGGACGTCCCCGAGAACGTCATCGGCCACCTCGTCGACGACTGGGACGTGCTCATCGCCGAGGGCGCCACGACGCGCTACGTCGGGGACGCGCTGGCGCTCGTCGTCTGCGAGCACGAGGACGCGCTCGACGAGGTGCTCGGGCTGGTCGACGTCCGGTACACGGTGCTCGAGCCGGTCACGAGCCCCGAGCAGGCGCTGGCCCCCGGCGCCCCGCCGCTGCACCCGGGCGGCAACGTCCTCACCCGCGAGGTGGTCGACCGGGGCGACGCGGACGCGGCGCTCGCGGCATCCGCGTTCGTGGTCTCCAACGTCTTCCACACCTCGTGGCAGGAGCACGCCTTCCTCGAGCCGGAGTGCGCCGTCGCGCGCCCCTGGGGCGACGGCGGCGTCGAGGTGTTCACCTCCGGCCAGTCGGTCTACGACGAGCAGCGCGAGATCGCCCGGATGCTCGGCCTGCCCCCCGAGCGCGTCCACGCCCACTCGATGCTCGTCGGCGGGGGGTTCGGCGGCAAGGAGGACATGAGCGTCCAGCACCACGCGGCGCTCGCTGCCTGGCACACCGGCCGGCCGGTGAAGGTGAAGTTCTCCCGGGCCGAGAGCCTCGCGTACCACGTCAAGCGGCACCCGATGGACCTCGAGATGACGCTCGGGTGCGACGAGACCGGGCGGATCACCGCGCTCAAGGCGCGCATCGTCGCCGACACCGGGGCGTACGCGTCGCTCGGCGGACCGGTGCTCCAGCGGGCGGTCACCCACGCCGGCGGGCCCTACGCCTACCAGGACTTCCACTGCGAGGGGCTCGCGGTCTACACGAACAACCCGGTGTCGGGCGCCTTCCGCGGCTTCGGGGTCGCGCAGAGCGCCTTTGCCCTGGAGAGCAGCGTCAACCTGCTCGCGGCCGAGGCCGGCATCGACCCCTGGGAGTTCCGGTACCGCAACGCCATCCGGCCCGGGCAGGAGATGCCCAACGGCCAGATCGCCGACGAGGCGGTCGGGCTCGTCGAGTGCCTCGAGGCGCTCAAGCCGGACTACGACGCCGACCCGACCGCCGGCCTGGCCGTGGCGTTCAAGAACAGCGGTCTCGGGATGGGAGTGCCCGACGTCGGTCGCTGCCTCGTCTCGGTGGAGAAGGGCGTCGTCCACATCCGTACGTCGGCGGCCGGGATGGGTCAGGGCGTCTCGCAGATGGCGGTGCACATGCTCTGCCAGACCGTCGACGTCCCGCTCGACCGCGTCGTCGTCGAGGCTCCGGACACCGAGCGCACCCCCGACGCCGGCACGTCGACGGCGTCGCGCCAGACCCTCATCACCGGGGAGGCGGTGCGGCGCGCGGCGGTGGCGCTGAGGGAGGCCCTCGAGGCGGCCGGAGCGCTGGGGCCGTCAGGTGGCATGGAGGACCCCGCGGCCGCCCTGGCATCCGTCGAGGGACGCGTGTTCGCCGGCGAGTTCTCCCCGGTCACCGACCCCATCGGGTCCGACAAGCCGAACCCCGTCAGCCACGTCACGTACGGGTACGGCGCCCAGCTCGTCCACCTCGCCGAGGACGGCCGGGTCCGCAAGGTCGTGGCGGCCTACGACGCCGGGACCGTCGTGAACCAGCAGGCGCTGCAGGGGCAGGTCGAGGGCGGCATCGTCATGGGCCTCGGGTACGCGCTCACCGAGGAGTTCGTCGTCGAGGACGGGCGCCCGCAGACCAAGTTCGCCAAGCTCGGCCTCATCCGGTCCACGTCGGCCCCGGAGATGGAGGTGCGCACCGTGCAGGGGCCCGGCGTCCTGCCCTACGCGTACGGCGCCAAGGGGGTCGGGGAGATCTGCCTCATCCCGACTGCCCCCGCGGTCGCGCACGCCTATCTGCGCCGCGACGGCCGGGCGCGGTTCCGCCTGCCCCTGGAGGGCACGTACTACCACGCGTGACGTCACCCTCCCGAGCGGGACCACCTCGACCCGCTGGCGGCCTGGCCGGGTGGAGGTGATGTCGCGCCAATTCCCGAGCGCGATCACCTCGACCCGCCGCGCGGCGCCGCCGCCGGTCATCACCGTCGGAGTGCGCCCACCTCCCGGGCTAGGGTTCCTCGCATGGACCTGTACGAGGTCATGCGCACCACGGCTGCCGTCCGGGACTTCACCGACGACCCGCTCCCGGACGAGGTCCTCCACCGGATCCTCGACAACGCGCGCTTCGCCCCGAGCGGCGGCAACCGCCAGGGCGTGCAGATCGTCGTCGTCCGCGATCCCGGCATCCGCGAGCGGCTGGTGGAGGTCACCGAGCCCGGCGCCCGCCGCTACCACGCGCAACAGGCGGCCGGCGAGACGCCGTGGAGCGCGTACTCCCCGAGCGGAGTGACCGACGAGGAGGTGGCCCGCACGGTCGTCCCGCCATGGGTCTCCGAGCCGCTGCGCCGGGCCCCGGTGGTCCTCGTCGTCTGCGTCGACCTGCGGTCGGTGGCCGCCCTCGACAAGGAGCTCGACCGCGTCGGCGTCGTCGCCGGTGCGTCGGTGTACCCCCTGGTGTGGAACATCCTGCTCGCCGCCCGCAACGAGGGGTTCGGAGGGACCATCACGACGATGGCCGTCGCCGAGGAGCCGGAGCTCAAGCGGCTGCTCGGCATCCCCGCGCCTTTCGCGGTCGCCGCGGTCATGCCCCTCGGGAAGCCGGTCCGCCAGCTCACGAGGCTGCGCCGGGTCGAGGTCGCCGACCTGACCCATCGCGAGCACTGGAACGGCGGTCCCCTCGAGGGCTAGCCTCTCGTTGAAGGCGCAACCACCGCTCCCCGGGCGACAGGCTCCCGGCGCTCGGTGCGCACCACCGGCAGGATCCGAGGGGCCCATGACCGACATCGACCTCGATGCCATCGACGCCGAGCGCGCGCGGATCCGCGACGCCTACCTCCACCCCGCCGAACGCCGGCCGGACTCGAGCGCCCGCGGCCTGCACCACTTCGCCGTCGTCGCCCGCGACGTCGAGGAGACCGTGCGGTTCTACCAGGAGCTCCTGGGGTTCCCGCTGACCGAGATCTTCGAGAACCGCGACTACCGGGGATCGAACCACTTCTTCTTCGACATCGGCAACGGCAACCTGTTGGCGTTCTTCGACTTCCCGGGGCTCGACGTCGGCCCCTACGCGGAGGTGCTCGGCGGGTTGCACCACATCGCCATCTCGGTCGAGCCCGAGCAGTGGCAGGAGCTCAAGGGCCGTCTCGACCGAGCGGGGGTCGAGTACCTCCAGGAGAGCGGCACGTCCATCTACTTCCGGGACCCCAACGGCGCGCGGCTCGAGCTCATCGCCGACCCGCTGGGCGAGATGTACGGCACCAAGGTCCTCTGACCAACCTCGTCAGCAGCAGGCGACGCCCGAACCGTCCGACCGTCGCCGCATACCTTGGGGCGCGCACGGGTACGGCTGGACCATGACCGTGACCACGAGAACGATGAACGCCCCCGCCGCCCGGGTCTGGAACGTCCTCGCAGACGGTTGGCTGTACCCCGTCTGGGTGGTGGGTGCGACGCGGATGCGTGAGGTCGAGTCAAGCTGGCCCGCGCCGGGCGCTCAGCTCCACCACTCGTTCGGCGTGTGGCCGGCGATGATCAGCGACAGTACG
>DASSQJ010000061.1:0-2895 GCA_035702545.1 Phycicoccus sp. | reverse complement strand
CTTGCGGTAGTCGAGACCCCCGCGACGCAGGTCGCTCCAGATCTGCTCGTCCGTGAGGTCCTTGACCAGTTCTGCGGTGCGCTCGTCGCGCGCGAAGAAATGGTCGCGGATGAACTTGCCGTCCTCCGCGCGGAAGGTCTGGAAGTCACCGTCCGGAGTGGTGTTCATCAGGCGCACGAGGGCGCCGTCGGTGTCCTTGGCGAGCAGGTCGTCCCAGCCGCGGCCCCAGACGACCTTGATGACGTTCCAGCCGGCGCCCCGGAAGAACGCCTCGAGTTCCTGGATGATCTTGCCGTTGCCGCGGACCGGGCCGTCGAGCCGCTGGAGGTTGCAGTTGACGACGAAGGTGAGGTTGTCGAGCTCCTCCTGTGCGGCGAGCTGGAGCAGCCCGCGCGACTCGGGTTCGTCCATCTCGCCGTCGCCGAGGAAGGCCCACACCTGCTGCTCGCTCGTGTCCTTGATCCCCCGGCCGCGCAGGTACTTGTTGAACTGCGCCTGGTAGATGGCGTTCATCGGGCCGATGCCCATGGAGACGGTGGGGAACTCCCAGAAGTCCGGCATCAGCCGGGGGTGCGGGTAGCTCGGCAGGGCGAGCGGCTCGCCGTCGACGAGGTGCGACTTCTCCTGCCGGAAGCCGTCGAGGCGGTCGGCGGAGAGGCGGCCCTCGAGGAAGGCGCGGGCGTACATCCCGGGCGAGGCGTGCCCCTGGAAGAAGACCTGGTCGCCGCCGCCGGGGTGGTCCTTGCCCCGGAAGAAGTGGTTCATCCCGACCTCGTAGAGCGTCGCGGCCGAGGCGTACGTCGAGATGTGCCCGCCGACGCTGATCCCGGGGCGCTGTGCCCGGTGGACGACCATCGCGGCGTTCCAGCGGAGGAAGGCGCGGAACCGCCGCTCGACGTGCTCGTCACCCGGGAACCAGGGCTCCTGCTCGGGGGAGATCGTGTTGACGTAGTCGGTGGTCGTCAGCGAGGGGACCCCGACCTGCATCGCACGGGCCCGCTCGAGGAGCCGGAGCATGAGGTACCGCGCCCGTTGCCGCCCCGGCCCGTCGATGACGGCGTCGAGGCTGTCGAGCCACTCCTGGGTCTCGGCGGGGTCGATGTCCGGCAGGTGCGTGGGGATGCCGTTGAGGATGGGGCCGACGTCTTCGTGGAGGGCCACGCGCTCGTCCTTTCAGCGGTCGCGAACCGCACCCCGGTGGGGGGCCGGTCCTCCCATCTTTCACCCGAACGTGCCCGTCATCACAATCGCGGTCCGAACATCCGACACGGGTGCCGGCGGTGGGTCGCCGCGGGTCAGCCGGCGATGCGGTCCGGGCGGGAGTACACCGAGAAGCTGGTCCCGCGGGTGAAGGCGACGAGGGTCAGCCCCGCCTCCCGGGCGAGGTCGACGGCGAGCGAGGTGGGTGCGCCGACCGCGACGAGGGCGGGGATGCCGGCGACGCTCGCCTTCTGGACGAGCTCGAAGCTGGCCCGGGCGCTGACGACGAGGACGGTGCCGGCGAGCGGCAGCTCGCGTTCGCGGGCGAGGGCCCCGATCAGCTTGTCGACCGCGTTGTGCCTCCCGACGTCCTCGCGGACCGCGACGAAGGTCCCGTCGCCTGCGGCGAGCCCCGCGGCGTGCACGCCCCCCGTGCGGTCGAAGACCGGCTGGCGGGCCTCGAGAGCCGCGGGCAGGGCGGCGACGACCGCCGCGTCGAGGACGAGCTCGTCGGCGTCGACCGCGTACCGGCTGGACGTCCGGACCGCGTCGATGGAGGCGGACCCGCAGACGCCGCACGCACTCGTCATCGCCTCGGTCCGCTCCCGGGCGGGACGGAGCAGCTGCACGCCCGGCGTGAGGGTCGCCTCGGCGACGTTGAAGGTGGGGGAGCCGTCGGGGCCGACGTCGGTGCAGTGCATCATCGTCGCGACGTCGCGGGCCGACCCGATCATCCCCTCGGTGAGCAGGTGACCGAGGGCCAGGTCGAAGTCGTCGCCGGGGGTGCGCATCGTCGTCGTCACGACCTCGGAGCCGACCCGCACCTCCAGCGGCTCCTCGACGGCGACGGTGTCGACCCGTTCCGTGCGGGCGGCGCGCCCGAGGTCGACCCGCGTCCGCGGGACCCGCCTGGTGACCCGGCCCATCCCCGCATCCAAACACATGACAGCGGCCTCCGGGGGGCTCGCCGAGCCCGGTCCGTCCTCGGGCAGACTGGAGCCCATGGACGACGCCCCGCCGCCCGTTCCGCCACCGCCGTTCTCGCCGCCTCCGCCGCCTCCGCCGGCCCCGCCGGCCTCGCCAACCGCCCCGCCCGTGACGCTGCGCGGGGACGAGCTGCCGTGGCAGCGGGTCTCGCCGGCCCTGCGCACCGTCCGGCTGCTGGTCCTCGGGTTCGTCGCGGTCCCGCTGCTCCTCGCTGCCGTCGTCGTCGCCGTCCTCGTGACTCCGTGGGCGTGGCTCGGTGCGCTCGGCGTCGTCCTCGTCTCTGCCTGGGCCGCCTGGGTGCTGCACCGGCAGGTCGGTGCCATCACCTGGGTCGAGCTCGACGAGGAGCTCGTCATCCGGAAGGGACGCCTGTTCCGCAGTCTCGTCAGCGTCCCGTACGGCCGGCTCCAGTACGTCGACATCCAGTCCGGGCCGCTCGCGCGCGCCAACGGCATCGCGTCGTGCGAGATCCACACCGCGTCCCCGGAGAGTGGCGGCTCGCTGCCGGGGCTCCCGGTCACCGAGGCCGAGGCGCTGCGCAGCCGGCTCGCGGCCCGCGGCGAGGCGCAGCGGGCCGGCCTGTGAGCGAACCCGTCGCGGAGCACTCGGGGGAGTGGCAGCGGCTCCACCCGCTGTCGCCGCTGCTCCGGGGCGGCGTCGTGCTGCTCGCGATCCTGGGCTACGCGGCCTCCCAGCTGTTCGACACGT
>DASSQJ010000060.1:0-3555 GCA_035702545.1 Phycicoccus sp. | reverse complement strand
AGGTAGGCCCGTGAGGCGAGGTGCGCCTGCTCCATCCGCGCCCGCATCCGCGCCGCCCGGGCCTGGCCGAGGGAGAGGTTCGGGCTCGTCGTCGTGCCGCTCGGGAGCACGTGCATCTCGACGTCTGCCGGGACGGACTCCATCTCGTGGACGAACCGGTGTCGCCGGGCGATCTCGAAGGCGACGGTGCCGACCTCCCACGGCTTTGTCGGAGGCGTCAGCGGCTGCTCGACCCGGCCGACCTGGAGGACGAAGATCCGGGTCGCGCCGAGGGCCAGGGCCCGCCCCACCGGGATCGAGTGGACGAGGCCGCCGTCGAGGTAGTGCCGGCCGTCGATCTCGACCGGTGGGAAGAGCCCGGGCACCGAGCACGAGGCGACGACCGGCCAGACGAGGCCGCCGTGGTCGAACCAGCGGCCCCCGGCGTCCTCGATGCACGCGGCGACGCACTGGAAGGCGACCTCGAGCTCCTCGAAGACGGCGACCGGCAGGTACCGGTCGATGACGTGCCGCAGCGGCGCGTTCGAGAGCAGGTGGGTCCGGTACCGCGCGACCCGGGCCGCCTGCCGGACGGGGTTCTCGAGGAAGACGCCGTCGCGCAGGACCGCCTCCCAGACCTCGGCGAGCCGGGTGGCCCCGTACTCCGTGGGGTCCGCCGCGACGAAGGCCCCGTTGAGCGCCCCGATGCTCGTGCCGAGGACGAGGTCGGGCCGGATGCCGCGCTCGGCGAGGGCCCGGACCATCCCCACCTGGGTCGACCCGAGGACGCCACCGCCACCGAGGACGAAGGCCGTGCGCGGCGTCCCCGTCATGCCACCAGCGTAGGGACCGCCCGGTAGCCTCGGTCGCATGTCCGGTGCGGCGATCTTCGACCTCGACCGCACCCTGCTCCAGGGTGGCACCGGTCCGCTGCTCTCCCGGGCGATGTACGACCTCGGCGTCGTGTCGCGGCGGCTGCCGGGGGAGGCGCTCCTCTTCAAGGTCTTCGACCTCGTCGGCGAGACCCTTCCGTCGATCGCCCTCGCCCGGCAGGCCACCCTCGTCGCGCGGGGCCGCGCGGAGGGCACCTTCGACGCCGCCGCCGTCGCCGCCGCGGACGCCATCGCCAAGGTCATCCACCCGTTCGCGCTGTCCCTCGTCGAGCAGCACCGGGCGGCGGGGCGCCCGGTCGTCCTCGCGACGACGACGCCGCACCACCTCATCGCCCCGCTCGCCGAGCGGCTCGGCTTCGACCACGTCATCGCGACCCGCTACCGCGTGACGGACGGCGCGTTCGACGGCGCGCTCGCCGGCCCGTTCGTCTGGTCGCGGGGCAAGCTCAAGGCGGTCCGTGACTGGGCGGACGCCGAGGGGGTCGACCTCGCCGAGAGCTTCGCCTACTCGGACTCGATCTACGACCTGCCCCTGCTCTCGGCGGTCGGCCGGCCGGCGGCGGTCAACCCCGACCCGCGGCTGGCCGTCTACGCGCTGGCCCGGGGCTGGCCGATCGTCCACTTCGACGTCTCGCCGGGCGTCGTCAAGCTGCCCGTCGTCGGGGTCGAGCTGCAGCGGCTGCTCTTCCTCGCCAGCCATCCGCTGCTGACGACCCCCTACGCGCGGTTCGACGTCGGCGGCACCGAGAACATCCCGCGGACCGGACCGGCCATCCTCGTCGGCAACCACCGGAGCTACTTCGACATCCCGGCGATGATCCAGATGATGCGCCCCACCGGCCGCACCGGACGGATCCTCGCGAAGAAGGAGCTCTTCGACGTCCCGGTCGTCGGGGCGCTCGCCACGGCTCTCGGCGGCATCCCGGTCGACCGCGGGAACGGCGGCAAGGAGTCCTTCGAGACCGCCGCGGTCGCCCTGGAGGGCGGCGAGCTCGTCTGCGTCCTGCCCCAGGGGACGATCCCGCGCGGCGCGAGGTTCTACGACCCGGTGCTCAAGGGCCGCACCGGCGCCGCCCGGCTCGCCGCGATGACCGGCGCCCCCGTCATCCCGTTCGGCGTCTGGGGCACCGAGCAGGTGTGGCCGCGCAGCTCGCCGGTCCCGCGAGTGCTCAACCTCGCCGACCCGCCGACGGTGAGGGTGCGGGTCGGACCCCCGGTCGAGCTCAAGCACCGCTCGCCGGCCGCCGACACCCGCCGGATCATGGACGCCATCGTCGGGTGCCTCCCCCCGGAGGCCCGCGAGACCCGGGTCCCCACCGAGGAGGAGATCCGGCTCGCCACCCCCGGCGGCGTCCCGCACCTGCTCTGACGAGGTCCGCGGCAGCGTTCCGGGTGGAGGAACGGCACCCCCGCCGACTTGACGTGGTCCCTAGGGTTAGGGTTACCTCAGTCAGGTAAGGGTCACCTAACCGCGGGAGTCACGGATGTTCGTCAGCAACGCCCTCATCGGGCTCCGGGAGGGGCTCGAGGCGGCCCTGGTCGTCGTGATCCTCCTCGCCTTCCTCGTCAAGACGAACCGCACGTGGGGGATCCGCTACGTCTGGCTCGGGGTCGGGACGGCGATCGGTCTCTCGATCGTCCTCGGCGCCGTGCTGACCTTCGGCACCCGGCAGCTCTCCTTCGAGGCGCAGGAGATCATCGGTGGGACGGCGAGCATCATCGCCGTCGGCTTCGTCACCGCAATGGTGTTCTGGATGAAGTCCGCGGCCCGGAGCATCTCGGGCGAGCTCAAGGGCAAGCTCGACCGCGCCCTCGACCTCGGCCCGCTGGCCGTCGCCCTCGTCGGGTTCCTCGGCGTCGGCCGCGAGGGCCTGGAGACGGCGATCTTCTTCTACGCCACGGCGCAGGCCGCCGGATCGGGCAACAACCTCCCGCTCCTCGGGTGGGTCGTCGGCTTCGCCGGGGCGGTCGTCCTCGGGTACCTCATCTACCGGGGGGCGCTGCGGATCAACCTCAGCCGCTTCTTCAAGTGGACCGGCGTCGCGCTCGTCATCGTCGCGGCCGGGATCCTCTCCTACGGCATCCACGACCTCCAGGAGGCCGGCGTCCTGCCCGGGCTCGACAACCTCGCGTTCGACGTGTCGGGGGTCGTCGACCCCGGCACCTGGTACGCGGCCCTGCTCAAGGGGATCTTCAACTTCACGCCGCAGACGACGGTGCTCCAGGCCGTCGCGTGGGTGCTCTACGTCTCGATCGTCCTCTACCTCTTCCTCCGCCCGGCGCGCCCCGCCGTCGCCCCGGCGCCGCAGCACGTCCCGGCGACCGAGAAGTCCGCCGCCTGACGCGGCCGAACGTCCCAGCCCACTCACCGATCCGGCCGGTCCGGCCTGCCACTCGTCCGACTTCGGCCGTCGTGCCGACCTCCCCGAGGAGCCTCTCCATGCGCCTGCGCGCCCTTGCCGTGACCCTCGCCGCCCCCGCGGCCTTCGCCCTGACCGCCTGCTCTGACGAGGGCTCCGTCTCCGAGGGGGCCGGTGCGGCCGGCTCGGCCGACACGACGGTCACCGTGTCGGCCACCGACTCCGCCTGCATGCTCTCGTCGACCACCGCGACACCCGGCTCGGTCGCCTTCGTCGTGACGAACACCGGCACGAAGGTCAACGAGTTCTACCTGTACGAGGGG
>DASSQJ010000059.1:0-3355 GCA_035702545.1 Phycicoccus sp. | reverse complement strand
AAGGTGCGCACCCGGCTGGGTCGCGGCTCGTTCGCGGACGAGGTCACGGTCAACGACGTCATCCTCGCCACCGTCGCCGGCGCGTTCCGCTCGTGGCTGCTCACCCGTGGCGAGGCGGTCTACCCGGGGACGACGATCCGGGCGATGGTGCCGGTCTCGGTCCTCGAGGCCGACGACGGCTCCGAGGTCCCGCCCGGCGCGCAGGTCCAGGCCTGCTTCGTCGACCTGCCCGTCGGCGAGCCCGGCCCGTCGATGCGGCTGCACCAGATCGCCTTCTCGATGCGCCAGCAGATGGAGACCGGCACCCGGCGGGCCGTCTCCGCCGACACCCTCGCCGGGCTCGGCGGGTTCGCCCCGCCCACCCTGCACGCGCTCGGCGCCCGCCTCGGCGGGATGGTCTCGCGGCGCCTCTTCAACGTCGTCATCACCAACGTCCCCGGCCCGCAGACGCCCCGGTACGCCGCCGGTGCCCGGATGGTCTCGACCTACCCCGTGACGCCGCTCGGCCCCAACCAGGCCCTGTCCATCGCGCTGACGTCGTACGACGGCGGGGTCCACTACGGCCTGTACGCCGACCGCGACGCGATGCCCGACGCCGACGTCCTCGGCCGCGGGGTCGTCGACGCGCTCGCCGAGCTCCTCGACGCGCCGCGCTCGGCCGCCCGGTGACGGGAGGAGACCCGATGCCGCTCGCCCGCGTCTCCCTGGTGGCCACCGCCGCAGACCTCGACGCCCTCGCCGCCGGACGCCCGCTGGGACCCGCGCCGCTCGCCGCGCACGCCGTGACGCCGGCGCTCGGGCGTCCCGGCCTCACCACCGACGAGGAGGAGCTCGAGCACCTGGCGTGGGTCGCGGCCGCCGAGGAGGCCGTCGGCGTCGCGGCCGGCGGCCGGCGGGTCGTCGTCTCCGCCGACGTCGAGGCCGGGTCGGTATCCCACCCGACGTCGCCCGAGGTGCCGTCCCGGGTCGAGCTCACCGAGCCGGTGCTGCGCCGGCAGGTCGTCTCCCTCCACGTCGACGAGGAGCCCGGTGCCGCCGACCCCGCGGACCTGCTCTGGTACGACGTCACCGAGCTCGACGACGTCCGCGCCCTGCTCGCCGGGGAGTGATCCACCCGACCCCGGCTTGCCCCGGCGCGACGGCGGGGGGAAGAGTGGGGTCCATCCCGTCGTCGTGACCCGAGCGAGGTGCCCCAACCCCATGGACGCCGTGACCCACGTCCCCGCCCCCACCAACGAGCCCGTCCTCGACTACGCCCCCGGCAGCGCCGAGCGGGCCTCCCTCGAGGTGGCCCTCGCCGAGCTCGGCGCGAGCCGCCACGAGCTGCCGCACACCATCGGCGGAGAGCGCGTCATGGGCAAGGGGGAGCGGATCGAGGTCCGCCAGCCGCACGCCCGGCGCAAGGTCCTCGGCGTCACCCGTGGCGCGACGAAGGCCGACGCCGCGGCGGCCGTCGACGCCGCGATGGCCGCCGCCCCCGCGTGGCGCGACCTGTCCTTCGACGACCGCGCCGCCATCCTGCTCCGCGCGGCCGACCTGCTCGCCGGCCCCTGGCGGTCCCGGCTCAACGCCGCGACGATGCTCGGCCAGAGCAAGACGGCCTACCAGGCCGAGATCGACGCCGCGTGCGAGCTCATCGACTTCTGGCGGTTCAACGTGCACTTCGCGCGGAGGATCCTCGAGGAGCAGCCGCCGGCGAACTCCCGAGGCCTGTGGAACCGCAGCGACCACCGCCCGCTCGAGGGCTTCGTCTACGCCGTCACGCCGTTCAACTTCTCGGCGATCGCGGGCAACCTGCCGACCGCCCCGGCGCTCATGGGCAACACCGTCGTGTGGAAGCCGTCGCACTCCCAGCAGCTCGCCGCCCAGCTGACGATGGAGGTGCTCGAGGAGGCCGGGATGCCGCCCGGCGTCATCAACATGGTCACCGGGCACGGCCGGGAGGTCTCGGACGTCGTCCTCACCCACCCCGAGTTCGCCGGGCTGCACTTCACCGGGTCGACCGCTGTCTTCCAGGGCCTCTGGCGCCGGATCGGCGAGAACCTCCCGTCGTACCGGCACTACCCGCGCATCGTCGGGGAGACCGGCGGGAAGGACTTCGTCCTCGCCCATCCGAGCGCCGACGTCGACGTCCTGCGCACTGCGCTCGTCCGCGGCGCCTTCGAGTACCAGGGCCAGAAGTGCTCCGCTGCCTCGCGCGCCTACGTCCCGCGGTCGGTGTGGAAGCGGATGCGCGACGACCTCGTCTCGGTCACCGAGGGCCTGTCGATGGGCGACGTCACCGACCTGTCGAACTTCATGGGTGCGGTCATCGACGAGCGGGCCTTCGCCAAGCACCAGGCGGCCATCGACCGGGCGCACGCGACCCCGCACCTCGACGTCGTCGCCGGCGGGAAGTACGACGACTCCGAGGGCTGGTTCGTCCGCCCGACGATCGTCGAGAGCAGCGACCCCACCGACGAGATGTTCTCGACCGAGTACTTCGGGCCGATCCTCTCGGTGCACGTCTTCCCCGACCGGCAGTACGACAAGGTCGTCGACCAGATGGAGTCCTTCGCGCCCTACGCGCTCACCGGCGCGGTCATCGCGACCGACCGGGCGGCCATCGCCGACGCGACTCACCGGCTGCGCTTCGCGGCGGGCAACTTCTACGTCAACGACAAGCCCACCGGCGCGGTCGTCGGCCAGCAGCCGTTCGGTGGCGGCCGGGCGTCGGGGACCAACGACAAGGCGGGCTCGGCGGCCAACCTCATGCGGTGGACCTCGACGCGCTCGATCAAGGAGAACTTCGTCCCGCCGAAGGACCACACCTACCCGCACATGGGCTGACCCCGCGGGTCACGGCAACGAGGGAGGGTATGGCGACCGGTCGCCATACCCTCCCGCGCGTGCGTCCGGGGGCGGTCAGCCCGCGAGCCAGGCCCGCCCGGTGGTGCGCTCGATGTCGATGGCGGCCTCGATGGCCGGCGCGGCGGCCTTCTCGACCTTGCCGCCGATCAACGGGATGCGGGCCTTGAGGTCGCCGTCCACGGCCTGCGTCGTGCCCTCGCCGCCGGGCCCGAGGGTCAGCGTGCCGTCGAGGCCGACCGGGAGGTTGCCCACCGCGACGGTGATGGTGCCGCGCCGGGAGCCGTCGCCGGCTGCCGGGCCCCAGTCATGGGTCTCGGTCACCGGGAGCGTCGCGCCGACCATGCTCTTGACGAAGTCGGGGAAGTCGTCGGTGGGCATCGTGCGCTTGCTGACGATCACGGTGTGCTCGCCCTTGGCGGTCACGGAGACCTCGTGCTCCAGCGCACCGGTGGCCTTGGCCTTGGCGTCCTGGAAGTCCCGGTCGGCCAGCATGGCGAAGACCTCG
>DASSQJ010000058.1:0-5599 GCA_035702545.1 Phycicoccus sp. | reverse complement strand
CCCCCGGCTGCTGGCGGCATCCCGGGGATCCCGTCGGCTTCGCCCCCACGGAACAGGTCCTCGTCCCGGTGCGCTACTCGAGGTGGTCCTGATGGAGCGGCACGCGGAGCGGCAGACGGGGTGGCGCACGGCCGCCGTCTTCGACCTCGACCGGACGCTGCGCGCGAGCATCTCCCTGGCGATGCTCGGGCGCGGTCCGGCGAGCACCAGCCGGGCCCGGACCCTCGTGTTGATGGCGGGTGGGCCGCTGACCCGGCCCCTGCGCCGCTGGACGGGAGTGACCGGAGCCGACGTGCCCCAGGGCGCGGTCCTCGAGCTCCTCGCCGGCCACGACGAGGTCGAGGTGGCCCGGTGGGCCCGCGCGGTCGCGACGACCGAGATCCTCCCGAGGATCCATCCCCAGGTCGTCGAGATGATCGCGACCGCCGCGCGCAGCGAGGACCTCACCGTCCTCGTCACCGTCGCCCCGCGCGAGCTGGCCGCCGCGGTCGGGGCGACCCTCGACATCGACCACGTCCTCGCCACCGAGGCCGAGCGGGGGCCCGACGGGCGGTACACCGGGCGGGCCGTCGACGCACCGCTCGCCGGACCCGCCAAGCTCGCGGCCGTGGTCGACCTCGCCGAGCGCGAGTCCGTCGACCTCGACCGCAGCCACGTCTACGCCGACCGGGACGGCTCCCGGGAGCTGCTCGAGGCGCTCGGCGTCCGGCACGTCGTCAACCCTGATGCCTCGACCCGCGCCCGCGCCGTCGAGGAGGGGTGGGCCATCCACGAGGTCCGTCCGGCCCACTGGCTGTGGGCGCTGGAGGTTCCCGGGGTGCGCCCGGCCGCAGCGGGGCTGGCCGGTGTCGCGGTCGGCTGGGCGCTGCGGAGCCGCCGGGGGCGCACGCGCCCTCGGTCCGGACCGTGACCGCGGCTGGCTAGCCTGTGCCGGTGACGAGCGCCGCCGACCGGGTCCCCGCACCGGTCCTCGTGCTCGCCGGGATCGTCTCGGTCCAGTTCGGGGGTGCGCTGGCTCAGACCCTCGTGCCCGTCATCGGGGCCGGCGGCTCGGTCGTCATGCGGCTCCTCTTCGCGACGGCGCTCCTCCTCGTCATCGTCCGGCCGCGCGGGCGCGGTCACTCCCGGACGGCCTGGCTCACGGTCGGCGCCTTCGGCGTCGCGCTCGGCCTGATGAACTTCACCTTCTACGGGTCCCTGGCGTACCTGCCGATCGGGGTCGCCGTCACCATCGAGTTCATCGGCCCGCTGACCCTCGCCGCGGCCCTCTCGCGCCGCCTCGTCGACGGGCTCGCGGTGCTCGCGGCGGGCGTGGGCGTCATCCTCATCTCCGAGGCGCTGCAGACCCCCCTCGCCGACCTCGAGTGGGCGGGCATCCTCCTCGCGCTCACCGCCGGCGCCTGCTGGGCCGCCTACATCGTCCTCTCGGGGCGGACCGGCGCCCTGTTCCCACGTCTCGAGGGGCTGGCCCTGGCCATGGTCGTCGCGACCGTCGTCACCCTTCCCCTCGGCGTCGGCAGCATCCCGGACTGGACGCCGCAGACCCTCGCCAAGGGCCTCGGCATCGCCGTCCTGTCCTCGGTCCTCCCGTACTCGCTCGAGCTCCTCGCCCTCCGACGCCTCTCGGCGCGGGTCTTCGGGGTCCTGCTCAGCCTCGAGCCGGCATGCGCGGCCCTCGCCGGGCTGCTCGTCCTCGGGCAGCGGCTGCAGCCGACCCAGCTGCTGGGGATGACGCTCGTCGTCGGGGCCTCCGCCCTGGTCCTCGGCCTCGGGGCGCGCAAGGACCCGGCCGAGTCCGCCGCCACCTGAGCGACGGTCAGCGGACGTCGTCGCGCGTCCGGTCCGGTTCGGTGCCGTCGCCCACCGCGGCCCGCTGGCGGCTCGTGTGCCAGAGGCTGGCGACGGTGGTGACGCCGAGGATGAGGACGATCGCCGCCAGCGACATCCAGATGGGGATCTCGGGGACCGGGACCGGCTCACCACCGTTGATGAACGGCAGCTCGTTCTCGTGGAGGGCGTGGAGGAGCAGCTTGACGCCGATGAAGGCAAGGAGGACCGCGAGGCCGAGGCTGAGGTAGACGAGCTTCTTCAGCAGGCCGCCGATGAGGAAGTACAGCTGGCGCAGCCCCATGAGCGCGAAGAGGTTCGCGACGAGGACGATGTACGGCTCCTTGGTCAGCCCGTAGATCGCCGGGATCGAGTCGAGGGCGAAGAGGAGGTCGGTCGTCCCGAGCGCGATGATGACGAAGAACAGGGGCGTGGCGAGCCGCTTGCCGCTGCGGACGGTGAACAGCCGGGTGCCGTCGAACTCCTGGGTCGCGGGGAAGCGGCGCTCCACGAACTTCATGAAGCGGTTCTCCTCGTACTCGTCGTCGTTGCTCTCCCCCTCCCGGGCCAGGGTGACGGCGGTGTAGATGAGGAACGCCCCGAAGAGGTAGAAGATCCAGCTGAAGTTGTTGATCGCCGCCGCGCCGACGGCGATGAAGATCCCGCGCAGGACGATGGCGATGACGATCCCGACCATGAGCGCGAACTGCTGCAGCTTCTCGGGCACCGCGAAGCGGGCCATGATGAGGATGAAGATGAAGAGGTTGTCGACCGAGAGCGAGTACTCGGTGAGCCATCCCGCGAAGAACTCGCCGGCCAGCTGGGCACCCGCGAGCCACCACATCCCGAGGCCGAAGAGGATCGCCGCGCCGACGTAGAACGCCAGTGCCCTCACGAGCTCCCGGGTGGACGGCCGGTGCGGGTTCCGGCGGATGGCGACGACGTCGAAGGTGAGGACCGCCGCGGCGATGCCGATGGTCAGCCACCAGACCCACGGCTCGAGGTCGAGGCCGGCGTCGGCGGCCGCGGCGAGGGCGTGGGGCACCGCGTCACTCTACCGAGGGGTGAACGACCCGGATACGGGGCTCCGAGGCGACCCTAGGCTGACCCCCATGGCGAGCATGCTCGAGGACCTCCAGCTCCTCACCGGCCTCCACCGGCAGGTCCTCGAGGAGTCCGGCCGGGCGGACCTCCTCGCGCTCACCGACGAGCTCGAGGCACGGTGCCGCGGGGAGCGCCCGGGCTCCCCCGAGGACCTCGTCGCCTCGCTCGACCCGGACTCGACCGCTCGGATCGCCCGTCTGCTCACCGTGCACCTGCACCTGACCAACCTCGCCGAAGAGCGGCAGCGGGTCCGTTCGCTGCGCCGCGAGGACGGCGAGTTCGGCGGGGGCGCGGAGACCGGTGACATCGGCCCGGCGGTGGCCGAGGCCGGGCCGGACGCCCGGGCCCGGCTCGAGCGGATGCGCATCCACCCCGTCCTCACGGCCCACCCGACCGAGGCGCGCCGGCGGGCGGTCGCGTCCGCCCTGCGCCGGATCGCCGAGCACCTCGACGTCCACGACGACGAGGGCTCCGGGCCGTCCGAGCGGGCGCGGGCGCGGCGCCACATCCTCGAGGACATCGACATCCTCCAGCGGACCTCGACCCTGCGGATCACCCGCCCCACGCCGGCCGACGAGGTCAAGACGGTCCTCACGGTCTTCCGGCAGTCGCTGATCGATGCCGTCCCGCGGTTCCAGCGCGCGGTCGAGGCGGCCCTCACGGAGGCCGGGGGCGCCGACCCGACGCCGCTGCCGCCGGTCATCCGGTTCGGCTCGTGGGTCGGTGGCGACCGCGACGGCAACCCGTTCGTCACCGCCGAGGTCACCCGGGAGACGGTGCGGGCGCACGCCGACCAGGCGCTCGAGATCCTCCACGACGCCGTCGACCGGGTGGCCCGGATGATCACCGTCGACGAGGAGTCGACCCCGCCGTCCGCGGCCCTGCGCGACGCCCTCGCGAACGACGCCGCCGCCCACCCCCGGTTGTGTGCCGAGATCGCGAAGGACTCACCCAACGAGCCGCACCGCCAGAAGCTCCTCCTTGTCGCGGCCCGGCTCGAGGCGACCCGGCGCGAACAGGCCGGGATGGCCTACTCAGGACCCGAGGAGGCCCTGGCCGACCTGCGGCTGGTCCAGGACTCGCTCGTCGCCGCCGGGGACGCGCGAACGGCGCACGGGGAGCTCCAGGACGTCGTGTGGACCCTCGAGACGTTCGGCTTCCACCTCGCCGAGCTCGAGGTGCGTCAGCACAGTGCCGTGCACCGGGCGGCCCTCGCCGAGCTGCTGGCGCTCCTGCCCGAGGGGCACCGTCCGGGGGACCCGCAGGCCGCGGCCGCCGACGCGTTCCTCCTCGACCGGCTCGCCGTCGAGGGCTGGCCCGAGCTGACCGGGCGGGTCGGCGACCGCGCCCGCGAGGTCCTCGACACCCTGCGGGTGATGTCGTGGCTCCAGCAGCGGTGGGGTCGGCGCTCCTGCGGCCGGTACGTCGTGTCGTTCTCCCAGAGTGCGGCCGACCTCGTCGCGGTGCGGGCCCTGGCCCGGCTCGCCGTCGGCGGCCGGCCGCTGGCCCTCGACGTCGTGCCCCTCTTCGAGACCGGGGCCGACCTCGACGCCTCCGACGCGACCCTCGAGGAGTGGCTCACCCTCCGCTCGACCGCCCGCTGGCTCGACGAGGTCGACCGCCGGGTCGAGGTGATGCTCGGCTACTCGGACTCGGCGAAGGACGTCGGGCCGACGTCGGCCACCCTCGCGCTGCACCGGGCACAGTCCGCGCTCGTCGACTGGGCCCGGCGCCACGCCGTGGAGCTGACCCTCTTCCACGGCCGCGGCGGATCGCTCGGCCGGGGTGGCGGGCCGCTGCACCGGGCGATCGCCGCCCAGCCGACCGGCTCGGTCGACGGCCGGTTCAAGGTGACCGAGCAGGGCGAGGTGATCTTCGCCCGGTACGCCGACGTCCGCATCGCGGAGCAGCACCTCGAGCGGGTGGCCTCGGCGGTGCTCCTCGCGGACGCACCGGCGTTCGCGCGGAGCCGGGATGCGGCGCTGCTGCGGTACGCGGACCTCGCCGCGACGATCGACGGGGCGAGCAGGACGGCCTTCCGCTCCCTCGTCGAGGAGCCCGGGTTCGCGGACTTCTTCGCGATGTCGAGCCCCCTCGACCTGCTCGCCGACCTCCGGCTCGGGTCGCGCCCGGCGCGCCGCAGCGGCGTCGAGACGGGCCGCAGCCTCGAGGACCTCCGCGCCATCCCGTGGGTGTTCGCCTGGTCGATGACGCGGGTCAACCTCCCCGGCTGGTACGGCCTCGGGTCGGGGCTCGCGGCCCTCGGGGACCTCGGGGAGGCTCGGGAGGCCTACCGCGAGTGGCCGGTGTTCGCGGCCCTCGTCGACGTCGCCGAGATGAGCCTGGCCAAGTCCGACGACGGCCTCGCGGAGCGCTTCCTCTCCCTCGGAGGACGTCCCGACCTCGCCGAGCGGGTCCTCGCCGAGCTCCGGCTCACCCGCGAGGGGGTGCTCAGCCTGCTCGGCCAGGACGAGATGCTCGAGCACAAGCCGCACCTGCACACCGCGGTCGGTCTCCGTCGCCCGTTCGTCGACATGCTGAGCCACCTGCTGCTCCGCGGGCTCGCCGAGTCGCGGACCGCGGGTGGCGGCGACTCGGACTGGCACCGGCCGCTGCTGCTGACGATCAACGGGCTCGCGGCTGGGCTCCAGAACACCGGCTGACCGGG
>DASSQJ010000057.1:0-9864 GCA_035702545.1 Phycicoccus sp. | reverse complement strand
CGACCTCGCCGCCCTCGCCGTGACCGAGGCGGTCGTGGCCCACCAGTCCCCCTCGGCGCCCGACGTGCACGCCGCCCGCGAGCACGCCCAGCGTGCCGTCAGCGACCTCGAGGGGTGGGCGCCCCCGGAAGAGGCCGCGGCCGCGTGGCGGCGCTTCGCCCACGACGCCTGGCCGCCGGACCCGTCCGGCGCCTGCCTCCACGCGGCCGATCTCTACGCCGCGGCGGGCCTACCAGTGCGCAGGGCCCTGTGCGTCCTCGAGGCCGGGCTGGCGACGGTCCCGCACGACCACGCCGCCGCCCGGGCCCTCATCGACGAGGGCGAGCGCCTCGCCGGCGACTCCCTCGTCCTGCGGGCGCTGGCCCTGGACCTGCGGGCCCGGATCGCTCGCGTCGAGGGCGACCTCGAGGGAGCGGTGTCCCTCCTCGAGGCGGAGCAGGGGATGCGCGGGCTCGCCGACGAGCACCGCGCGGGGCCGCTCTTCACGTGCTGCGACGTCCTCGTGGACCTCACCGCGTGGGACCGGCTCGAGGTCCGTGCGGCCGACGCCGTGGCGCTGGCGCTCCGGCTGCGCGACCCCGTCGCGCTCGCCGTGGGTCAGCGCCTGCTCGGCCTCGCCTGGCTCGAGCAGGGCCGGCCGGCGGAGGCCGCCGAGCTGCTCGAGGCCGCCGTCCCGGTCGTCGCCGAGCACGTCCCGGCCCTCACCGGACCGTCCGCGTGGGCCCTCGGGAACGCGTTCGTGGCCATCGGCCGCTGGACCGCGGCCCTCGGCGCCTTCGCGACCGCCGCCGCGGCGTTCACCGCGGCGAGCCGGGTCGAGGAGGCGGCGCACTCGCACCTGCGGGCCGGGCACGCCGCGTGGGACGCCGAGGACCTGGGGTCCGCGGCCTCGCACTACGAGCAGGCGACCGCCTCGGCCCGGGTCTCCGGCACACCCGCGGTGCTCGTCGAGGCGCTGCGCGGCAGCGCCGCGCTCCGCGCCCTCGGCGGCGACCTCGACGGAGGGCTCGCCGACCTCGACGCCGCACTGGCGCAGGGCGAGCTGCTCGCCTCGGTCGTCCCGGGGGGCGTCCCCGGTTTCGACGCCGAGGTCCTCGAGCCCGACGTCCTCCGCGAGGGCGCCCGGATGCTCGCCGCCGCGGGTCGGACCGACGACGCCGTGGCCCGCCTCGCCCGCGCCGAGGCCCTCGTCGGCGGGGGGCACGAGCTCGCCATCCGGGCCGAGGCCGCGGACCTGCTCGCCGACGCCGGCCGCCACGAGGAGGCCGAACGACTCCGGGCCGGTTCCGGAGGCGGCGGTGCTCAGAGCGCCCACTGACCGGTGAACCAGCTGCCTCCGGGCGCGCCGACCCCCGGCACCTCCCCCAGCCGCCACAGCCGGCCCTGCTCGACCTCCCAGGCGAGCACGCGGCGGAGCGGACCCCCTGACGGGCCCGCATCGGACCGCGACTCCACGATGACGACCCCACCCGGGGCCCACGCCAGGACGCGGTAGCGGTCGACCGTCGCGCCGACCGGCACCTCCGCCGCCAGCACCCGCGGCGGACCGCCGTCCTCCGGGGGCACCGCGACGACCCCCTGCGCCCGGCCGAGCTCCTCCTGGTACCGGCCGGGCAGGTACGACGGCGCCGCGACCCATCCCCGCTCGTCGGACGCGGAGAGGCCGTACGGGACGACCCGCGGCCCGACGACCTCACGCCACCCGATCAGGGTCCCGTCGTCGGCGAAGGACCGCACGCCGGTGACTCCGCCGCTCCACGTCAGCTCGGCGCGGCCTGCGTACACCGAGCCGATCGCGCTGCGCACGACGCCGGTCGCCGGGTCCACGAGCCAACCGTCCTCCCGGCCGTGGCCGACGACCGTCCGTCCGTCGTGGGCCCAGCCGGCCACCCGCAGGGTCGGGTCCGGCATCGGGACCTCGAGGACCGCGCCGGCGGCCACGTCGAGGACGACGAGGCGGCCCGGCGCCGGGAAGACGACCCGGGCCCGGTCGTCGGCGATCGTCCGTGGCCCGACGACGGTCGTGCTCGAGTCGAGGCCCGTGAACGCCGCCCGGGGCACCGACCGGGTCCGCGGGGTCTCCCCCTCGAGCTGGACGACGGGGAGGAACCGGCCGCGGTCGTCGTGGACGAGGTAGACGGCCGTCACCGGCGCCGGCAGGCCGCCGCTCGGGAGGGCGAGCATCCGGGTCGGGTCGCCGGGGCCGAGCCGGTCCGGCAGCCCGAGGCGGGACGGGGACGGATGCGTCGGCAGGGCGAGCTCGTCGCGCAGGTCGGGGGCGAGCTGGACGGGCACCCCGTCGAGCGTCGTGCTCGTGAGCCGCGGGTCGCCGGTGGGCACCGGTACCGGCCCCGGCGGCTCGCCGGCCCGGCGGACGAGCACGGTGGTGAGCGCACCGGCCGCGACCACCCCACCGGCGACGAGGAGTCCGCGCCGCCGGACGGTGCGACGCTCGGTCCTGGCCCGGAGGGCCGCGGACTCGGCGACGTCGAGCTCGGGCAGGTCGGCGGTCGCGCTGCGCAGGAGTCGAGCCAGACCGGGGTCCCCCATCCCTCCGTGACCCAGTCGGTGGTCGGGCAGCGCGGCGGCCAGCCCGGCGAGCGCCGCATGCCCCTCGGCCCGGACCCGGTGGACCCCCATCCGCAGCAGCCGCGCGGTCTCCCACTCCCCGCGTCCCTCGAGGGACCGGGCTGCGAGCACCGCCCGCTGCCGGGGGCTCAGGCCCGCGAGCGCCCGGAGCTCGGCCGTGTCGGCGCCCGGCGCGGCGGGTGGCGACCCGACCTCCGCGCCCCGGGCCTCGGGCCCCCAGACCGCGGCGCGGTAGAGGTTCCGGCGCACCTCGAGGTGCGGGTCCTCGTCGACGACCTGCGACCAGCGGCGGCCGACGGCGACGAGCGCGTCCTCGACGAGCCGTCCCGCTCGGTCGGCGTCACCGCAGACGAGGAGGGCGAGCCGGAGCAGGTCCTCCTGCTCGCGGTGGACGAACCCGACGAAGTCCGCGTCGGTCGACCACGGGATGTCCGTCGTCGCCACGGGACACCTCCTCGCCGCCGCGTGGACGACTCCACGGTGTCACCCGTTGCGGGTGAACGGAAGGGCGCGGCTGCTGGTGCGCCGCGCGTCACGTCTCCGGCAACGCCCGTCAGGCGCCTCGGCGGACCCGGATGCGCTCGATGTGGTTGCCCTCCACCTCGAGCACCTCGAGCTCGTGCTCCCCGGCGCCGACGACGTCCCCCGCCACGGCGACCCGCCCGAGGCGGGAGAGGACGTAGCCGCCCACCGTCTCGTAGGCGCCCTCGTCGGGAAGGGCGACCCCCACGGCGTCCCGGAAGTCCTCGAGGTTGAGCCCAGCGTCGACGACCACGCCGCCACCCGCGTCGACCGCCACGGGGATCGACCGGTCGTGCTCGTCCTGGATCTCCCCGACGAGCTCCTCGACGAGGTCCTCGAGGGTGACGATGCCGTCGGTGCCGCCGTACTCGTCGATGACGGCGGCGATGTGGACGCGCTCCCGTCGCAGCGTCGACAGCGCGGGCAGGAGCCGGCTCGTCGGCGGGAGGACGACGATGCTCCGCGCCACGTCGCGGACCCGGCCCTCGCCATCCGCCTCGTAGAGGTCCCGGACGTGGGCGAAGCCGAGCACGTCGTCGAAGTCCGCCCCGATGACGGGGTACCGCGAGTACGGCTCCTCGGCCACCCGGCGCCGCGCCTCGGAGACGGTGAGGTCGGCGGGCAGGAAGACGACGTCGTGTCGTGGCCGCATCACCTCGCCGACAGTCCGGTCGAAGGCGTCGAAGACGTCGCCGAGCAGCGCCCGCTCCGACCGTGGGATCGCCTCGTGGGAGAGGACGAGCCGCCGGAGCTCCTCGTCCGACATCTCCTCGCCCGCCGCCTGCGGGTCGCCCCCGAGGAGCCGCACCACGGCATCGGTCGACCGCGAGAGCAGCCAGATGACCGGCCGCACGAACGTCGCGAAGCGGTCCACCGCCGGCGCCACGGCGAGCGCGACGGCGGACGAGCGCTGGAGCGCCAGCCGCTTGGGCACGAGCTCGCCGAGCACGAGGGAGAGGTAGGCGATCGCGAGGGTGAGCACGACCAGCGTGAGCGTCTGCGCCAGGCCCTCGGAGAGGCCCCATCCGACGAGCACCGGCGTGAGGTACGGGGCGAGGGTCGAGGCGCCGAAGGCCGCCGAGAGGAATCCCGCGAGGGTCACCCCGATCTGCACCGCGGCGAGGAAGCGGTTCGGGTCGCGGGCGACCGCCGCCACCCGGGCGCCCCGGGGACCGCGCTCCTCGAGCTGGTCGACCTGGCTCTCGCGCAACGACACGAGCGCGATCTCGGTCCCCGCGAAGACCCCGCCGACGAGGACGAACACGACGACGAGCCCGATGTCGAGGAGCAGCCCCTCAGTCATGGGCCCATCGAACGGCAAGCGGCGGTGCCGGGCAAGCGCCCCCCGGCGTGCGGGCGCTCAGCAGCCGACCAGCCGCTGGGCCAGGTACGCCTCGACCTGGTCGAGCGCGACCCGCTCCTGGGTCATCGCGTCGCGCTCCCGGATGGTGACCGCGTGGTCCTCGAGGGTCTCGAAGTCGACGGTGATGCAGAAGGGGGTCCCGATCTCGTCCTGGCGGCGGTAGCGGCGGCCGATCGCGCCCGCGTCGTCGAACTCGACGTTCCAGTTCCGGCGCAGCGCCGCCGCCAGGTCGCGGGCCTTCGGGGAGAGATCGGCGTTGCGCGAGAGCGGCAGCACGGCGGCCTTGACCGGCGCCAGCCGCGGGTCGAGCCGCAGGACGGTGCGCTTGTCGACGCCGCCCTTGGTGTTCGGGGCCTCGTCCTCCGTGTACGCGTCGACGAGGAAGGTCATCAGGCTGCGGGACAGCCCCGCCGCCGGCTCGATGACGTACGGCGTGTACGCGGACCCGCTCGTCTGGTCGAAGTAGACGAGGTCGGTGCCCGAGTGCTTCGTGTGGGTGGTGAGGTCGAAGTCGGTGCGGTTCGCGATGCCCTCGAGCTCGCCCCACTCGCTCCCGGTGAAGTTGAAGCGGTACTCGATGTCGACGGTGCGCTTCGAGTAGTGCGACAGCTTCTCCTGCGGGTGCTCGTAGTGGCGCAGGTTCTCCGAGCGGATCCCGAGGTCGGTGTACCACCGGGTCCGCTCGTCGATCCAGTACTGGTGCCACTCCTCGTCCTCGCCGGGCTTGACGAAGTACTCCATCTCCATCTGCTCGAACTCGCGGGTGCGGAAGATGAAGTTGCCCGGCGTGATCTCGTTGCGGAAGCTCTTGCCCGTCTGCGCGATGCCGAACGGCGGCTTCTTCCGCGAGGCGTTCATGACGTTGAGGAAGTTGATGAAGATGCCCTGGGCCGTCTCCGGGCGCAGGTAGTGCAGCCCCGACTCGTCCTCGATGACCCCGAGGTAGGTCTTGAGCATCATGTTGAACTCGCGCGGCTCGGTCCATGCCCCGCGCGTGCCGCAGTTGGGACACGGGATCTCGCTGAGCGGCACGGCGTCCGGGTCGACATCGCGGCCCTTGCGGGCCTCCTTGTCGGCGACCGCCTCCTGCATGTGGTCGACGCGGAAGCGCTTGTGGCAGGACTGGCACTCGGTCAGCGGGTCGGTGAACTCACCGACGTGCCCGGAGGCGACCCAGGTCTGGCGCGGCAGGATGATCGAGGAGTCGATTCCGACGACGTCCTCGCGGGCGGTGACGACCGACTTCCACCACTGCCGCTTGATGTTCTCCTTGAGCTCTACGCCGAGCGGCCCGTAGTCCCACGCCGACCTGGTGCCGCCGTAGATCTCGCCGCACGGGAAGACGAACCCCCGCCGCTTGGCGAGGGAGACGACGGTGTCGACGACGGAGGTGGGGGCGGCCATGCGCGCAAGGCTAGCCGGGGCCCGACCCTCCGGCCGAACCGGTTCCGGCGGCGCCCCGTAGGCTTGTCCCCCGTGTCCAGCGTGCGTGAGTCCTTCGAGCGCGCGAGCCTCCCGGCCATCCAGTGGCTGAACGGGCTCCCGCGCTTCGTCCCCTTCCTCGTCATCCTCGCTCTCGTCGTCGCGGGCATCTTCCTGCCGCCCCCGGGCTGGCTGCTCCTCGGGGTCGTCGCCCTGCTGCTGCTGTGGATCCTCGCCCTCGCCTGGCCGCGCCTGTCCGTCGCCGAGCGGCTGATGCGCGTGTCCGTCGTCGCGATCATCGTCGCGATCCTCGTCACCCAGGCCATCCCCCGCGGCTGACCCTTCCGGGCCCCACTTCTTGCTCCTTCTGTCGGTCGACACGCCCCAAATCCGGGTGTCGACCGGCAGAAGGAGCAATGGGTGAGGGTTCGTTTGACAACGATTCTCATTCTGGATGAGAATCGTTCCCATGCACCGCACCCTCGGCCTCGCTGCCGCCGCGCTCGCCGCCGCCGCCGCGCTCGCCGGGTGCAGCGCGAGCGCCAGCCCTGCCGACGACGGACGGATGCAGGTCAGCGCCTCCTTCTACCCACTCCAGTGGGCGTCCGAGCGGGTCGGGGGCCGGCTCGTCGACGTCACCGGCCTCACCCCTCCCGGCGGTGAGCCGCACGACCTCGAGCTGACCCCCAAGGCCGTGGGCCGCCTCGCCCGCGCCGACGTCGTCGTCTACCTCGCCGGGTTCCAGCCTGCCGTCGACGACGCCGTCGCCCAGGAGGCCAAGGCCGCCGCCTTCGACGTGTCGAGCGTCGCGAACCTCGACATCGCCGCGACTCCCGACGGCCACGACCACTCCGGCGAGTCGGCCGCCCAGCACGCCGACCACGCCGGCGCGGCGTCCGCCGCGGACCCGCACTTCTGGCTCGACCCGGTCCGCTTCGAGCACGTCGCGACCGCCATCGGCGAGCGCTTCGCGACGGCCGACCCGGCGAACGCAGCCACCTACCGGTCCAACGCGGCGGCCCTCGTCGCCGACCTCGAGGCGCTCGACGGCCGGTACCGCGCCGGACTCGCCGACTGCACCCAGGACCAGCTCGTCACGGCCCACTCCGCGTTCGCGTACCTCGCCGAGCGCTACGGGCTGCACCAGGAGGGCATCGCCGGCATCAGCCCCGACGTCGAGCCGGACGCCGCGACCCTGCGCCGGCTCGCCGAGCTCGTCCGGCGGGACGGCGTGACGACGGTCTACACCGAGACCCTCGCCAGCCCGGCGCTCGCCGAGACCGTCGCCCGCGAGACCGGTGCCCGGGTCGCGGTCCTCGACCCGGTCGAGGGGCTCACCGACGCCAGTGCCGGGCGCGACTACCTTGAGGTGATGGCGAGCAACCTCGAGACGCTCCGGGCGGGGCAGCAGTGCCGGTGACGACCGAGGCCCCGCTGCTCGAGCTCCGCTCGGCGTCCTTCGGCTACGGCCACCTGCGGGTCGTCGACGGGGTCGACCTCACCGTGCGCCGCGGCGAGGTGGTCGCCCTGCTCGGCCCCAACGGGTGCGGCAAGTCGACCCTCGTCCGCGGCGTCCTCGGGCTCGTCGAGCAGCAGGGCGGCAGCGTGAGGCTCCTCGGCGTCCCCCGGGCCGAGTTCCGCGACCACACCCGCATCGGCTACGTGCCGCAGCACCACACGCTCTCCTCCTCGGTCCGGGCCACCGTCACCGAGGTCGTCGAGGTCGGCCGGCTCCCCCACCGCCCGTGGTGGCGCCCCCAGGGGAGGACCGACCGCGAGGTGGTGCGGGCGGCCATCGACGCCGTCGGCCTCTCCGAGCGCGCGGAGGCCGAGGTCGCCCGGCTCTCCGGCGGCCAGCAGCGGCGCGTGCTCATCGCGCGGGCGCTGGCGGGCCGCCCCGAGGTCCTCGTCATGGACGAGCCGACCGCCGGCGTCGACGCCGCGAGCCAGGACGCCCTCGCCGAGGTGCTCGCCCGCCTCGCGGCCGACGGGACCTCGATGGTCGTCGTCACCCACGAGCTCGAGGCGCTGCGCGACCTCGTGACCCGGGTCGTCTGCATGGAGTCGGGCCACGTCGACTTCGACGGCAGCACCGCCGAGTACACGGCCCACCTCGCCGCCCACGCCATCGGGTCGAGCCACCACCACGACCCCCGCCACGACCGGCGGCCCCCCGAGCGGATGCTCGGGCCGGCCCCGCTCGACCTCGCCGCCGAGGAGGGCGTCCATGGGTGAGATCCTCGCCCTCGACTTCATGCGTCAGGCCCTCCTCGCGGCACTGCTCGCGGGCGTCGCCGCGCCGCTCGTCGGCGTCTTCCTCGTCCAGCGCCGGATGTCGCTCATCGGCGACGGGATGGGGCACGTCGCCCTCGCCGGGGTCGCGGTCGGGCTGCTCACCGGCCAGGCGCCCGTCCTCACGGCGCTCGTCGCGGCGGTCCTCGCCGGCCTGGCGATCGAGCTGATCCGGGCCTCCGGGCGCACGAGCGGCGACATCGCCCTCGCCGTGATGTTCTACGGCGGCATCGCGCTCGGGGTGGTCCTCATCGCGCGCTCCAGCAGCTCGAGCCCGGCGAATCTCACCGCGTACCTCTTCGGGGCGATCCTCACGACGAGCCGCAGCGACCTCACCGTCCTCGCGGTGCTCACCGCCGTCGTCCTCGTCGTCACCCTGATGCTGCGCCAACGGTTCTTCGCCGTCGCCAACGACGAGGAGTACGCCCGGGCGACCGGGATGCCGGTCCTCGGGTACAACCTCGCCCTCTCCGCCCTCACCGCCGTCACCATCGTCGTCTCGATGCGCGTCGTGGGCCTGCTCCTCATCAGCGCGCTGATGATCATCCCGAACGCCACCGCCCAGCTCCTCGCCCGGAGCTTCCGGTCCAGCGTCGGGTGGGCCGTCGGCATCGGCGTCGTCTCGGCCGTCGGCGGGGTGCTCCTCTCGTACGAGGCGGAGACCCCCTCCGGCGGCACCATCGTCCTCGTCGCGATCGGCCTGTTCCTCCTCGTCAGCCTCGCCGCCGTCGTCCGCGACCGGGTGCGGCGGGCCCGGCACGCCCGTGCCGAGCTGCACCCGCACGAGCACGGGCCGACCTGCGGACACGAGGCGGTCGAGCACGGCGACCACGTCGACTACCTCCACGACGGGCACCGCCACGCCGTCCACGAGGGGCACTACGACGAGCACGGCAGCCACTCCCCGGCGGAGACGAGGACCCGATGACGGCACAGTCCGAGCGCCGGCCGACCCGCCAGCGGGCCGCCCTCGCCGCGGCCCTCGCCGGGGCGGAGGAGTTCCGCTCGGCCCAGGAGATCCACGCCCGCCTCACCGCGGCCGGGACCCGGGTCGGCCTCGCGACCGTCTACCGCAACCTCCAGGCGATGGCCGCCGACGGGGAGGTCGACGTCCTGCGCACGCCGGAGGGCGAGTGCGTCTACCGCGCCTGCGCCACCGAGTCGCACCACCACCACGTCGTCTGCCGCTCCTGCGGGCTGACCGTCGAGGTCACCGGCGACGCCGTCGAGCGGTGGGCAGAGGCGGTGGCCGCCGCGCACGGGTTCAGCCAGGTGAGGCACACCGTCGAGGTGGAGGGCCTCTGCGCGCGGTGCGCCGCGGCAGGGTGACGGCGCTCAGAAGGCGCTGACCGGTCCCGCGGAGCGCTGCGGACGGCTCAGGGCCCGGACGAGCGCCGCCTGCCCGTGCCTTTCCGTCGCGACCGTGGCGAGCAGGCCGATGACCGCGGCCGCCGCGTCCGGCGGGAACTGCGGTGTCTCCATGCCGAGGCTCGCCGCGAGGTCGTCGCTGTGGACGACGAGCTCCATCGTCCGGGTGAGGAGGAAGTCCGCCGAGCTCAGGGACCACCCCTGCCACGGGATGTGGACCGTGTCGGGCTTGCGGGTCTTGGACATCACCGGCACGAGGACGCGGGGCAGCGCGTCGGCGTCGGCGTCGAGCCTGGCGTGCAGCGCGT
>DASSQJ010000056.1:0-3211 GCA_035702545.1 Phycicoccus sp. | reverse complement strand
GCATCGCGCTCGCCCTCCCGCCGGGCACCGTCGGGCTCGTCCACCCCCGGTCCGGCCTCGCGGCCCGCCACGGCATCACGGTCGTCAACGCGCCCGGGACGGTCGACTCCGGCTACCGCGGCGAGGTGATGGTCAACCTCGTCAACCTCGACCCCCGCGAGGCGTTCACCGTCCGGGTCGGGGACCGCATCGCCCAGCTCGTGCTCCAGGAGTACCTCCACGCCGAGTTCTCCGCCACCGATTCGCTTCCGGGCAGCGCGCGGGGTGACACTGGGCACGGGTCCACCGGTGGCTTCGCGACCGACGCCCCACCGACCCCGACGACCACCTGACCCCCGAGGACCGCAGCGCCGTGAGCATCTTCCGCAGGAACAAGGACGCCGACCGGGCTCCCGCCGAGGAGCCCCTCGACGCCGAGGCGGCTGAGGCCGTCGACGAGCCCGAGGCCCCCGCCGAGGAGCCCGAGCCCGCGGTGACCCGGGAGTCCGGTCCGTACGACCACTCCGAGGTCGACGGCCGCGACGGCCGGGTGGACCTCGGCGCCGTCTGGGTCCGGGGCGTCGCGGGGATGGAGCTGCGCCTCGAGGTGGACCAGCAGAGCCAGCAGGTCAACGCGGCCACCGTCGTCCTCGGCGAGTCCGCCCTCCAGGTGCAGGCCTTCGCCGCGCCCCGCTCCGGCGGGCTGTGGCAGGAGATCCGCCGGGAGATCGCGATGGCCGTCGAGCGACAGGGCGGGACCGTCGAGGAGCACCGCACCGACCTCGGCACTGTCCTGAGGACGCGGATGCCGTCGGAGTCCGGCGGCCGCACCGTCTTCGCCCCCGCGACCTTCCTCGGCGTCGACGGACCGCGGTGGTTCCTCCGCGGCGTCCTCTCCGGCCGGGCCGCCATCGACGACGGCGCCGCCGGGCCCCTCCTCGACGTCTTCCGGGCGGTCGTCGTCGTCCGCGGGTCCGACCCGATGGCCCCCCGCGAGCTCCTCCCGCTCCGGCTGCCCGGCGACGCGGCCGAGGCGCCCGACGGGGCCGAGGCCGACGGCGAGGGCGAGACCCCCTCGATCGACCCCTTCGAGCGAGGGCCCGAGATCACCGAGGTGCGGTGATGGGCCTGCGCGAGCGGCTGCACGACTTCGCGCGGACGCCGGTCGAGCAGGAGGCCGACGAGCTGCGCGAGCAGTCCCTCACCGAAGGGGGCGACGACCTCACCGCGCTCGCCGCCCGCTACCCGGCCAACGTCTGCGGGACGGTCCGCACCGTGACCCTCCCGCCGCGCCGCAGCGTGCCTGCCCTCGTCGCGGAGGTCTGGGACGGCAAGGGGTCCGTCAACCTCGTGTGGATCGGGCGGCGGCACATCGGCGGCATCGAGCCGGGCATCTTCCTGCGGGCCCGCGGCCGGGTCGCCATGGTCCGTGGCGCGCCGACGATCTTCAACCCGGCCTACGAGATCGTGCCCAAGCAGTGACCGCCTGGTCGGGGGCCGCCGGTCCCGAGGGGCCGGCCGGCCTGCCCGCCGACGCGCGCCCGGGGGAGACCGTCGAGGAGCTCATCCGGCACCGCCTGCGGGTCGCCCTCGGCGGGTGGCGCGGCTCCCTGGAGACCGCCCTCCCGACCGTCGTGTTCGTCGTCGTCTGGACGTGGCGCAAGGACGTGACCGCCGCGGCCCTCGCGGCCCTCGGCCTCGCCGTCGTCCTCGCCGGGATCCGTCTGGCACAACGGTCCTCGGTCCAGCACGTCCTGGGCGCGGTCATCGCGACGGCCATCGCCGCGTTCTTCGCGGTGCGGTCGGGACGGGCCGAGGCGGCCTTCCTCCCCGGCATCCTCACCAGCGCCGCCTTCCTCGTCGGGACCCTGCTGTCGATCCTCACCCGCTGGCCGGTCGTCGGGTTCCTCGTCGGTGCCGGTGACCCGCGGATGCAGGAGGACCCGTTCGGGTGGCGCCGCGACCGCGGCGTCGTCCGGGTGTGCGTCCGGCTCACGTGGGTCCTCGTGGTGCTCTACGTCGTCCGGCTCGCCGTCATGGTGCCGCTCTACCTCGGCGCGGAGGTGGCGCTGCTCGGCGTCGCGAAGATCGCGCTCGGCTGGCCGCTGTGGGTCGGGGCGCTCGCCGTCATGGGCTGGATGCTCGTCTCCGGGCACACTCCGCTCGAGCCGGGACGCGGACCCGGCGTCGACGAGGCGGAGGACCGGCGCCCGGGCTCGGCACCCGAGGGCGCCGCCGGGCGGGACTGACCGTCAGATTGAGTCGTCGTCGTCCTCGACCTCGCGGCGCTGCCGCGGACCGGGGCTGAGCAGCGACTCGAGCTCGGACTCGTTCTCCGGGGTCGTGACGAAGAGCAGCTCGTCGAGCGGCTCGAGGGCGTCGTCCCGGCTCGGGGGGATGGGGTGCCCGTCGCGGATGATGCCGGTGAGCACGGTGTCGCCGGGGAAGGGGACGTCGCCGACCCGCGAGCCGGCGTACGGGCTGCCGAGCGGCAGGGTCATCTCGACCATCATCGCCCGGCCCTGCTGGAACTCGAAGATTCGGACGAGGTCGCCGACGCTCACCGCCTCCTCGACGAGGGCCGTCATCAGGCGCGGGGTCGAGACCGCGACGTCGACGCCCCACGCCTCGTCGAACATCCACTCGTTCTTCGGGTTGTTGACCCGGGCCACCGTGCGCGGGACGCCGAACTCGGTCTTGGCGAGGAGGGAGAGGACGAGGTTGACCTTGTCGTCGCCCGTCGCGGCGACGACGACGTCGCACTCGGCCAGGCCGGCCTCGCCGAGAGCCTCGATCTCGCAGGCGTCGGCCTGGAGCCAGCTGGCGTCGGGCACCTTGGCCACGCGCTCGCCGTCGGCGTCGCGGTCGACGAGGAGCACGCTGTGGCCGTTGCGGAGGAGCTCGCGGGCGATGGACCGCCCGACCGAGCCGGCTCCGGCGATGACGACGCGCATGGGGCAGGGGCCTTTCGGTGTCAGTGGGCGGGCGGCGGCGCGTCGAGCACGCGCTCCGCCGCAGCGAGGTCGTCGCGGCGCAGCGCGAGGTGGAGCAGGTCGCCCTCCTGGTACACGGTGTCCGCCGGGGGCAGGAGGCCCTCGCCGAGCCGGGTCAGGTAGACGAGCCGGCCACCCGTCGCGTCCTCGATGTCGCGGATCCGGTGCCCGACCCATCCCGGGGCGACGGGCATCTCGGCGATGACGATCTTCCCCGAGGGGTCGACGTGCTCGGGGAC
>DASSQJ010000055.1:0-9035 GCA_035702545.1 Phycicoccus sp. | reverse complement strand
TCGACGTGGACGGCGCGCTCGTCGGGGAGCACTGGGCGGTCGGCTCGGCCGTCCTCGAGGTGGCCGGGCCCCGCATCCCGTGCGCGACGTTCGCCGCGTGGATGGGCGAGCCGGGCTGGGTGCGGCGGTTCACCGAGCGCGGACGGACCGGGGCCTACCTCGCGGTCGTCGAGCCGGGCACCATCCGGGTCGGCGACCGGGTCGAGGTGGTCGGCCGGCCCGGGCACGGCATCACGGTGCCGACCGTCTTCCGCGCGTTCACGGGTGACCGCGAGGCCGCCTCGGCCGTCCTCGATGCCGGGGTGCTCGGCGCCGACGACCACGCCGACCTCGAGCGCTCACGGGCCGGGCGCTCCGGCTGACGTCCGCCGCCGGCGGCGGTGGGTCGAGGTGATCCCGCCCGGCTCGCCCATCCACGCGGCGAACGTCGCGCACGGCATGCGGGGCCCGGCCACCTCGAGGACAGCCGAGCCGACCGCCCAGCGCTCCCCGACGACCGCTGCGTCCACGTCGAGGCCGGACGTCGTGAGGTTCTCGCCGAACATCCCGTCCCGCAGCTCACGGCCGAGCGCCGCGCCCCACCAGTCGAGCTCCTCGCGGGCCACGGCGTAGACCGCCTGGCGCGACCCGCCGTGGTGCCGGCGGGAGACGACGTCGTCGCCGACGACGCCGCTGCCGAGGCCCCCGTGCTTCGGACCGGGGTCCCGCACCTCCACCGCGTCGACCGGGCGCTTGTCGATGGCGGTCGCCCGCCCCTTCGGGCGGATGCCGAGCCGCGGCGCGCCGACGTTCACCGACCGGATGAGGGGTGCCACCCCCGCAGCCAGGCGCGCCCCCGAGCCGCGCCCTCGGGTAGCGTCGGCCGGGTGAGCGACACCCCCGCCTCCCCCCGCACGGCCACCGCGGTCGACGCCGTCGCCGACGCCCTCCACGACGCCGTCGTCGAGGCGAGCCCGATCACGGCGACCCACCTCGGACTGCACTCCGGCCAGACCGAGCTCGACGACCTCTCCCCCCAGGGGTACGAGCACCGGGTCGGCCTCGCCCGCGACGCCCTGCGCCGCCTCGAGGGCGTCGACCCGGTCGACGACATCGACCGGGTCACCGTCGCGGCGATGCGCGAGCGGCTCGGGCTCGAGGTGGAGGTCCACGAGGCCGGCCTCGACACGATGGAGCTCAACGTCATCGCCTCCCCGCTCCAGGGGATCCGCGACGTGTTCGACCTCATGCCCACCGCCTCCGAGGAGGACTGGGCGACCATAGCGGCGCGCCTGGGGCGCGTGCCGACCGCGCTCTCGCAGTGGACCGGGACGCTCCGCGGGGCCGCTGGGCGGGGTGACGTCAGCCCCCGGCGACAGGTGGAGAAGTGCATCGCCCAGTGCGGGGACCTCACCGCGCCGGACGGCTACTTCGCCGACCTCGTCGGGCGCGCCCGCGTCCGCGGGCAGGCGCTCGACGGCGCGGTGGCGGCCGACCTGCGTGCCGGGGCCGAGGCCGCCGCAGCCGCGTACCGGCGGCTCGGCGAGGACCTGGCGACCCACCTCCTCCCCCACGCCCCGGAGTCCGACGCGGCCGGCATCGACCGGTACCGGCTCGCCTCCCGCCAGTTCGTCGGCTCCGCGCTCGACCTCGAGGAGACCTACGCGTGGGGGCAGGAGGAGGTCGCCCGGATCGCGGCGGAGATGGCGGCGACGGCCGAGCGGATCCGGCCCGGAGCCTCGGTCAAGGAGGCGATCGACGCCCTCGACAACGACCCCGCGTACGTCCTCCACGGGACCGACGCGCTGCGCGAGTGGATGCAGGAGCGCGCCGACGCCGCGGTGGCCGACCTCGCGGGCACGCACTTCGACATCCCCGAGCCGGTGCGCACCATCGAGTGCCGGATCGCCCCGACGCACACCGGCGGCATCTACTACACCGGCCCCAGCGAGGACTTCACCCGGCCCGGCCGGATGTGGTGGTCCGTGCCCCGCGGCGTCACCGAGTTCGGCACGTGGCGCGAGCTGACGACCGTCTACCACGAGGGCGTCCCCGGCCACCACCTCCAGGTCGGGCAGACGATGGCCCGCGGGGAGCTGCTCAACGCGTGGCGCCGCAACCTCTGCTGGACGAGCGGCCACGGGGAGGGATGGGCGCTCTACGCGGAGTGGCTCATGGCCGACCTCGGGTACATGGACGACCCGGGGAACTACCTCGGGCTGCTCGACGGCCAGTCCCTGCGGGCCGCCCGGGTCGTCATCGACATCGGCGTCCACTGCGGCTTCGAGGCCCCGGCGGAGGTCGGCGGCGGGGCGTGGACCTACGGCAAGGCCTGGCAGTACCTCGACGCGCACGCCAACCAGGGTGAGGCGATGATGCGCTTCGAGCTCGACCGGTACCTCGGCTGGCCGGGCCAGGCCCCGAGCTACAAGGTCGGCGAGCGGCTCTGGCTCCAGCTGCGCGACGAGCTCGCCTCCCGCGAGGGAAGCGCCTTCTCGCTCAAGGACTTCCATCGCCGTGCGCTCGACGTCGGCTCGGTCGGCCTCGACGTGCTCCGTGAGGCCCTCCTCGGATGAGGGAGGGTCGGTGAGCACGAGGGGCCGCAGGCCGTCGGGCAGCAACACCCGGGAGGCGATCCTCGCCGCCGCCAAGCACCAGTTCGCCGAGCTCGGCTACCCGCGGACGACGCTGCGCGCCATCGCCCGTGAGGCCGGTGTCGACACCCGCCTCGTCACCCACTACTTCGGGACCAAGCAGCAGCTGTTCATCAGCGTCGTCGAGCTGCCGTTCGACCCCGCCGCGGTCCTCGAGAGCGTCCTCGACGCCGGGCCCGCGGACGTCGGCCGCCGGCTGGCGAGGTTCGCCCTGACGATGCTCGAGACCCCGGCGGCCCGGCAGACGATGACCGGCCTGCTGCGCGCCGCCGCGTCCGAGGACGAGGCCGCCCTGCTCGTCCGCGACCTCCTCACCGACCGGATCCTCACCCCGATCGCCCGCGCCATCGGCGGGGACCAGCCGGAGCTGCGGGCGGCGCTCCTCGGCTCCCAGATGGCCGGCCTCGTCGTGGCCCGGCACATCGTCGGCCTGCCCCAGCTCGCGGAGGCCGACCCCGCCGTCCTCGCCGCGGCGATCGGGCCGGTCCTCCAGCACTACCTCACCGACGACCTCTCCGCCGAGGTCGCGACGCCGGTCCGACCGGGCTGAGGACCGGGGCCCGTGGAGACCGCCGCGCTCGTCGTCGGCATCGTCCTCGTCGTCATCGTCGTGAGCCGGGTCGTCGGGCCCCGCGGCGTGCCGGTCCCCATCGCCCTGCTCGTCGTGGGCGCGGTGCTCTCCTTCGTCCCCGTCATGCCCGAGGTGCGGCTCTCCCCCGAGCTCGTCCTGCTGGGCCTCCTGCCGCCCCTGCTCTACGCGGCGGCCATCTCCACGTCGCTCCTCGACATCAGGACCTACCGGACCAAGATCCTCGGGCTCTCCGTGGGGCTCGTCCTCTTCACCGCCTTCGGGGTGGCGCTCGTCGCGTGGCTGCTCCTTCCCATCAGCTTCGCGCTCGCCGTCGCGCTCGGCGCGATCGTCGCGCCCCCGGACGCCGTCGCCGCGACGGCGGTCGCGCGCCGGATCGGCCTGCCGCGCAAGCTCACGACGATCCTCGAGGGCGAGTCGCTCCTCAACGACGCGACGGCGCTCGTCACCCTACGGACCGCTCTGGCGGTCGCGGGACTCGCCGCCCACGGAGTCACCGGCGGCCCCGGGCCGACGCCGGAGCAGGTGACGGCGGGCTCCGTGGCGCTCGACCTCGCCGTCGCCGCCCTCGGCGGGGTCGCCATCGGGATCGTCGCCTACCTCGTCCTCGGCCTGCTGCGCCGCCGGCTCACCGAGGCACCGGCCGACACGGCGCTGTCGTTCGTCGCGCCCTACGTCGCGTACCTGCCGGCGGAGCAGGTCGGGGCCTCCGGGGTCGTCGCCGTCGTCACGGCGGGCCTCCTCCTCGCCCACCGCTCCCCGACGCTCCAGACGGCCCCCTCGCGCCTCTCCGAACGGATCAACTGGTCGAGCGCGACCTTCGTCCTCGAGAACGCGGTCTTCCTCCTCATCGGCCTCCAGGTGTCCTCGCTCCTCGCCGACACCAGGCAAGGACAGCTCAGCCTCGGTCGGACCCTCGCGACCGGCGTCGTCGTCCTGCTCGCCGTCCTCCTCCTCCGGCCGCTGTGGATGGTGCCCTTCACCTTCCTCACCTCACGCGTCACCGCGGGGAACCGGGGCGCGCTGCTCCGGGGGGCGATCGTCACGTCGTGGGCCGGGATGCGTGGGGTCGTCACCCTCGCCGCAGCGCTGACCCTCCCGGAGGGCACGCCGCTGCGCCCCGAGCTCGTCGTCATCGCGCTCATCGTCACGGTCGGGACCCTCGTCATCCAGGGGACGACCCTGCCAGCGCTCGCCCGCGCGCTCGGGGTCCAGGGTCCGGACCCCCGCCAGGACGCCCTCCAGGAGGCGACCGTCCTCGGGGCGACGACCGGCGCCGGACTGCGCCTGCTCGAGTCGGACCCGGACGCCGACGCCGAGGTCGTCGACGTCATCCGCCAGCAGGCCACCGACCGCGTGAACCGCAGCTGGGAGCGGCTCGGCACCCTCGGTCCCGGCGAGGAGGAGACCCCGGCGGAGGCGCGGGCCCGGCTGCGGGTCGAGATGATCCGCGAGGAGCGGGCCGAGCTGCTCCGGATCCGCGACCGGGGCGGGGTCGACCACGCCGTTCTAACCAGCATCCTCGGCCAGCTCGACGCCGAGGAGACGGCCCTGGTGTGGAACGCCACCCGCACCGCCGACCTCCGCGAGGCCGAGCTGCGCCCACCCGAGCGCATCGCCGGTGCCTGCGAGCACCTCGTCGCCACGGAGGTCCCGCACCCGCCGACCTCGCACGACGGCTGCCCCACGTGCCTGCGCCTCGGGATGCGGTGGGTCCACCTCCGGTCGTGCGCGACGTGCGGGAACGTCGGGTGCTGCGACTCCTCAGAGGGCAAGCACGCGGCGGCGCACTACCGCGAGACCGGGCACCCGGTGATGCGCTCGATCGAGCCGGGCGAGGCGTGGCGGTGGTGCTACGTCGACGAGCTGCTCGGCTGAGCGCGCCGCGTCACGGCGAGGTCGCCGTACGTGCGGCGTGCCTTCTCGAGCGCCGCGACGTACCCGGCGCGCTCGTGGGCCGTGCTGTCGACGTCCGAGGGGACGGCGAGCCGGCCGCGGAACTCGTCGAGGCCCGTGAACCCGTGCCGGTGCATCCACGCGGTGAGGCCCTCGAGGAGCGCGCCGGTGTGGCCGATGCCGTGCCGCAGCAGGGCCGAGGCGGTCATGACGACGTCGGCGCCGGCGAGCAGGTAGGCCGCGAGGTCCCCTGAGTCCTCGACCCCCGTCGTCGCTGCGAGGGAGGCCCGGACCCGGTGGTGCAGGATCGCCACCCAGGTGCGGGCCAGCCGCGCCTCGGCGGGCGAGGAGAGCTCGATGCCGGTCGTCACCCGGAGCGTGTCGGTGTCGACGTCGGGCTGGAGGAAGCGGTTGAAGAGGACGAGCCCGTCCGCACCGGCCCGGTCGAGCCGGGCCGCCATCTCCCCCGTCGCGCTGAAGTACGGGCTGAGCTTGACGGCGACGGGGACCGAGACGACCGCCTTGACCTGCTCGAGGGCCTCGACGTGGAGGTCCTCCACGTCCCGGCCGCTCGTCGTCGGGTCGCCGGGCACGACGTAGACGTTGAGCTCGATGGCCGCGGCGCCGGCGTCGGCGAGCGAGTGGGCGAAGCGCGCCCACCCTCCCGACGTGCTCCCGTTCAGGCTCGCGATGACGGGGACGTCGACCGCGGCGGCGCACTGCTCGACGAGGCGCAGGTGGCGGGTCGCGCCGCCGGTGGCCGTCGAGGGGGCCGTGGGCAGGTAGGACATCGCCTCCCCGAAGGCGTCCTCGTGGGCCTCCGTGAGGGCGAGGTCGTGGAGCTGCTCGCGGACCACCTGCTCCTCGAAGAGCGAGGGCAGCACGACGGCCCCGACCCCGGCCTCGGCGAGGGCCCGGACCCGGTCCACGCCCTGGGTCGCGGGCGACGAGCTGGCGACGAGCGGGTTGCGCAGGCGCAGCCCGAGGTAGGTGGTGGACAGGTCGGTCACGGGGTCCTCCTCCCGTCGGCGGCGAAGCGGTCGGCACCGCGGGTCGCCATCTCCTCGTACGTGCGCCAGCGCTGGTCCACCGCCTCCTGGGCGAGCCCGAGCAGGCGCTCGGCCTCCTCCGGGTCGGCGTTGCGGAGCATCCGGTAGCGGAGCTCGTTGTAGAGGTAGTCCCCGAGCGGGACCCGGGGCCGCGGGGAGTCCAGCTGGAACGGGTTCCCGCCGATGGCGCGCACGGCCGGGTCGTACCGGACGAGCGGCCAGTGGCCCGAGGCGACGGCGAGGTACTGCTGGTCCAGGCCCTTGCTCATCTCGATGCCGTGGGCGATGCAGTGGCTGTACGCGAGGATGATCGACGGCCCGTCGTACGCCTCCGCCTCGCGGAACGCGGTGAGCGTCTGGTGGGGGTCGGCGCCCATGGCCACCCGCGCGACGTAGACGTTCCCGTAGGCGATGGCCTGGAGGGCGAGGTCCTTCTTCGGCGTCGCCTTGCCGGCGGCGGCGAACTTCGCGACGGCCCCGGTCGGGGTCGACTTCGAGGACTGGCCCCCGGTGTTGGAGTACACCTCGGTGTCGAGGACGAGGACGTTGACGTTGCGGCCGCTCGCGAGGACGTGGTCGAGCCCGCCGGACCCGATGTCGTACGCCCACCCGTCGCCGCCGACGATCCACACGGTGCGGCGCAGGAGGTGGTCGGCGACGCTGCGGAGGTCCGCGACTCGCGGGCCGTCGAGCGTGGCGAGCCGGCGGGTGAGCTCGGCGACGCGGGCGCGCTGCCGGTCGATCTCGAACTCGCGGATCTGCGGCCCGTGGAGGATCTCGTCGACGAGGTCGGCGCCGATGTCGTCGCGCAGCTCGACGAGCCGCTCGCGGGCCATCGCCGTGTGCAGGTCCGCGGCCAGCCGGAGGCCCAGGCCGAACTCGGCGTTGTCTTCGAAGAGGGAGTTCGACCAGGCCGGACCCCGCCCCTGCGCGTTGACGGCCCACGGGGTCGTCGGGAGGTTGCCGCCGTAGATCGACGAGCAGCCGGTCGCGTTGGCGACGGTGAGCCGGTCCCCGAAGAGCTGGGTGAGCAGCTTGAGGTACGGCGTCTCACCGCATCCGGAGCAGGCGCCCGAGAACTCGAAGAGCGGCTGGAGGAACTGGGTGCCCCGGACGGTGCCGAAGTCGACGCGCGAGCGGTCGTTGACCGGCAGGGACTCGAAGAACGCGACGTTGCGACGCTCGGTCTCGAGCACCGGCTCGAGCGGGGCGAGGTTGATCGCCTTGCGGTCGGGATGGCCCACCGGGCTGACCGGGCAGGCCTCGACGCACAGGCCGCACCCGGTGCAGTCCTCGGCGTACACCTGGAGGGTGTACCGGGCGCCGGGGAGCCCGGCGGCGACGAGCGGCACCGAGCGGAAGCCGTCGGGGGCCGCTGCCGCCTCGTCGGCGTCGTAGAACCGGGAGCGGATGACGCTGTGCGGGCACACGAAGCTGCACGTCCCGCACTGGATGCACGTGTCCGGGTCCCACCGGGCGACGAGGTCGGAGATGCGCCGCTTCTCGTACGCCGTCGTGCCGCTCGGATAGGTCCCGTCGTCCGGCAGGGCGCTGACGGGCAGGTCGTCGCCGCGGCCGGCCATCATCGCGGCCGTCACGGTCCGGACGAACTCCGGGGCGTCCGGTGGGACGGTGTCGGGCAGCGGCCGGTCCGAGGTGCGCCGGCCGGGCACGGGTACCGCGTGGAGGGCGGCGAGGGTGGCGTCGACCGCGGCCTCGTTGCGGCGGACGACCTCCGCGCCTCGGCGGCCGTAGGTCTTCCGGATCGCCTCCTTGACCCGCTCGACCGCCTCCTCGCGGGGCAGGACGCCGGACACGGCGAAGAAGCACGTCTGGAGCACGGTGTTCGTCCGCCCCGGCAGGCCGGCCTCGCGGGCGACCGCGGTGGCGTCGACGGCGAAGACCCGCAGGTCCTTGTCGAGCACCTGCTGCTGGACCGGACCCGGCAGCGCCTCCCACACCTCCTCGGGGGGGACCGGCGCGTTGAGGAGCAGGGTCGCGCCCCGGTCGGCGACGCCGAGGACGTCGACCTTCTCGAGCAGCCCGAACTGGTGGCAGCCGACGAACCGGGCCCGGTGGACGAGGTACGGCGCGCGGACCTGGTGGGGGCCGAACCGCAGGTGCGAGACGGTCACGCCGCCCGACTTCTTGGAGTCGTAGACGAAGTAGGCCTGGGCGTGGACCCCGGGGTCCGCGCCGAGGATCTTGATGGTGTTCTTGTTGGCGCCGACCGTGCCGTCCGATCCGATCCCGTAGAAGACCGCCCGGAAGGTCTCCTCCTCCTCGATGTCGAGGTCCGGGTCCCAGTCGACACTCGTCCCGCCGACGTCGTCGGTGATCCCCACGGTGATGCGGCGGCGCGGATCCTCCCGGGCCAGCTCGGCGAGGACGGCGGCGACCATCCCCGGCGTGAACTCCTTGGACGACAGGCCGTAGCGACCACCGATGATGCGCGGGGCCGCCGACCGGGTGCCGAGGTCGACGGCCTCGGCGAGGGCCGCGACGACGTCGAGGTAGAGCGGCTCGCCCTCGGAGCCGGGCTCCTTGGTCCGGTCGAGCACAGCGATCGACCGCACGCTCTCCGGCAGTGAGGCGACGAGCTGCGCGGCCGGGAACGGCCGGTAGAGCCGGACCTGGGCGACGCCGACCCGCTCCCCCGCGCGCACGAGGTGGTCCACGGTCTCGCTCGCCGTCTGCGCCCCCGAGCCCATGACGACGAGCACCCGCTCGGCCTCCGGGTGGCCGGCGTACTCGACGACCCGGTAGCCGCGGCCCGTGTGGCGGGCCACCTCGTCCATGACGTCCTGGACGACGTCGGTGACCCTCGCGTAGTAGGGGTTGACCGTCTCCCGGGCCTGGAAGTAGACG
>DASSQJ010000054.1:0-4797 GCA_035702545.1 Phycicoccus sp. | reverse complement strand
CAACCTCTTCGTCGTCGGCGACAACCTCCGCAAGGGCGCGGCGCTCAACGCGGTCCAGATCGTCGAGGAGCTGCTCAAGCGCCGCTGACTGTCCGGGTCGAGGTGCGGGCGCGCGGAAAGCCGCGCGGGATCACCTCGACCCCGGGGCGGGACTGCTCAGCGCACGCGTCGCCAGACCGACTCCTCCGTGCTCGGACCGGGCTCCCACTCGGCGATCCACGGCCCGGTTCCCTCGCTCGGGTCGAGGACGCCGTCCTCGAGCCAGGTGAGCCCCCCGCCGAGCACGTCGGCCGCGAGGCGGCGGTCCACCTCGTCGGTGTTCGTCCACAGCGCGTCGAAGAGGGCGTCGACCCGTAGCCGCGACTGCCCGCAGAACGCGTCGGCGAGCCGCTGTGCGCCCCGGCCCGTCGCGGGGTCGTCGGTCCGCAGCATCTCGGCGCGCACGCACGCCGCGGTCATCGCGAACAGCTCGGCGCCGATGTCGACGACGCGCCCGAGGAACCGCTGGTGGTGCTCCATACCGGCCTGCCACCTCGACATCCCGTAGAACGTCTGGCGCGCCAGCCGCCGGGAGGCCCGCTCGACGTAGCGGAGGTGGCGGGCCAGCGGCCCGAACTCGGCGTACGACGTCGGGACCGCGCCCGGGCCGGCGGCGAGGCGGGGGAGCCACGTCGCGTAGAAGCCGCTCGCCCCGGCGGCTGCCCGGGCCCTGGCGCGCAGGTCGGCGTCGGGCGAGGCGAGGTCGCCGGCGGCCCGGAGGTGCTCGTCGACGGCCTCCCGTGCGATGAGGAGGTGCATGATCTCGCTCGAGCCCTCGAAGATCCGGTTGATCCGCAGGTCGCGCAGCAGCTGCTCGGCAGGGACCGCGCGTTCGCCGCGGGCCCGCAGCGACGCGGCGCTCTCGTAACCCCGGCCACCGCGCACCTGGACGAGCTCGTCAGCGACCGTCCACGCCATCTCGCTCGCCCAGAGCTTCGCGAGCGCCGCCTCGATCCGGATGTCGGTCTCGCCCGCGTCCGCGAGGGCGCACGAGAGCTCGACGACCGACTCCAGCCCGAAGGCGGTGGCGGCGATGAAGGCGATCTTGCCGCCCACCGCCTCGTGGTGGCCCACCGGCCGGCCCCACTGGACGCGCTCCGCCGACCACTCCCGGGCGATCTTCAGGGACCACTTGGCGGCCGCCGAGCACATCGCGGGGATGGAGAGCCGCCCGGCGTTCAGCGTGGTCAGCGCGATGCGCAGCCCGTCGCCCTCCTCGCCGAGTCGGTTCTCGACCGGGACCCGGACCCGGTGCAGCCGGGTCAGGCCGTTCTCGATGCCGCGCAGTCCCATGAAGGCGTTGCGCCGCTCGACAGTGACCCCCTCGCTGTCGCCCTCGACGACGAACGCGCTGATGCCACCCCGACCGCCCGGGTGCGCCGGCACCCGTGCCATGACGACGAGCAGCTCGGCGACGACGCCGTTCGTCGTCCACAGCTTGACGCCGTCGAGGACGTACGCGGACCCGTCGTCCGTCTGGGTCGCCGTGCTCTGCATCCGCGCCGGGTCCGAGCCGACGTCGGGCTCGGTGAGGAGGAACGCCGAGATGGCACCGGCGGCGCAGCGCGGCAGGAAACGGCGCTTCTGGTCCTCGGTGCCGACGAGCTTGACCGGCTCGGGGACGCCGATGGACTGGTGCGCCGAGAGGAGCGCCCCGAGCGAGGGATGCACCGAGCCGACGAGCATGAGCGCCCGGGCGTAGGAGCGCATGGTGAGGCCGAGGCCGCCGTACTCGCGCGGGATCTTCATCCCGAACGCGCCGACGTCGGCGAGGGCGCGGACCGCCTCGTCGGGGACGCGGGCGTCGCGCTCGACGGCCTCCCCGTCGATGCCGGCGCAGACCTCGCGCAGCCGGGCGAGGAAGGCCTCGCCGCGGACCTCGTCGTCCGGATCGGGCCGCGGGTGCGGGTGGACCAGGTCGAGGTCGAAGCGGCCGAGGTAGAGCTGCTTGGCGAAGCTCGGGCGGGTCCAGCGGCTCTCGCGGGCCTCCTCCGCCACGCGCCGCGCCTCGCGCTCGCTCGGGCCGCCGTGCGCCGACCCGGTGGGTGTCGTCGTCTCCGTGCTCGGGCTCATCGCCGTGCTCCTCGCGTCGGGGACGTCCATCGTCCCGCGTCAGCGGGCCGAAGGGAGGCTCGGGAGCGGCCCCGTGCGCTGACGGCCGCGCGCCCCTAGGGTGGCGGCATGGCAACCGAGGAGGAGTTCCGCGCCGCGGCAGAGGACGTCACCCGGCTCCCGAGCGACCCCGGGAACGACACCAAGCTGCGGCTCTACGCGCTCTACAAGCAGGCGACCGAGGGGGACGTCCAGGGCAAGCGCCCCGGCTTCACCAACCCGGTCGGCCGCGCCAAGCACGACGCCTGGGCCGCGGTGGCCGGGAAGGACGCCGACACCGCCCGGGACGAGTACGTCGCGCTCGTCCGCTCGCTCACGGGGTAGCGGTGGGCCGGGGCAGGTCGGTGGCGAGGTGCACCCACGTCGCCGCCACCCGCATCCCCACCTTGAGGTAGAGGTCGAGCGCCCCGGTCCGGCTGTCCGTGGAGAGCTCGCTGCGCTCCGCCCCCCGGGCGCGGGCGTTCGCGAAGCCGTCGGCGAGGAGCGCCTGGGCGATGCCGCGGCCGCGGTGCTCCCGGTCGACGCCGACCTGCCCGACGAAGGCGCAGCCCGCGGAGTCGAGCCGGGTGAAGCAGGCGCCGACCACCGACCCTTCGGCGTCCTCGACGACGCGGAGCATCCACGGCGCGAAGTCGCTGCGCCGGACCGTCCCGGCGGCCCAGTCCTCGAAGCTCTGCCCGGCCCGGTCCGACCACTCCCCGAAGGCGGTGTCGATGACGGCGTGCGCGCCCCGCTGGAGGGCGTCGGTGTCGGCGGTGAGCATCCGGTAGCCGTCGGGGACGTCGCGGTGCGGGATGGCGGCACCGGGCGGGAGCTCGAGCACCCACGACGTGTGCGCGAGCCGGTAGCCCCGGGCCTCGAGGAACCGGTGGGGGGAGGACCCCTCGGGGACGGTCTGGCCGACCCGGGGCGCGCCGAGCTCGGCGGCCCGGTCCTCGGCCCACCCCGCGAGCCAGGCGCCCAGGCCCCTGCCGCGCTGGGTCGGGGTGACCGCGGACTCGGCCCGCCTGCCCCCCGAGGACACCTCGGCCATCCCGAGCAGGCGCTCGCCGTCGAAGAGCCCGACCGTGTCCCGGGCGAGGTCGGTGCTCGGGCGGGACCAGTCCGCCTCGATGTCGGAGCGCTCGAGCGCGAGCACGCCGGCGTCCTCGACCTCGGCGGCGGCGAGCACGTGGAAGACGTCGTCGACGTCGGCGAGGGTCAGGGCGCGGCAACGGATGCCGGAGGGGAGGTCGAGGCGGGTCACCGGGACACTCTGCCGGAGCGCCGCGACGGCGCGCACGCGGATATCGGACGACCGGCGCGGACCGGCCCCCGCGGTGGTAGACCGGTCGCATGCGCCTGTCCGAGTTCCCCCGCCACCCGCTCACCTTCGGCCCGAGCCCGGTCCACCACCTGCGCCGGCTCAGCGACCACCTCGGCGGAGCGCAGGTGTGGGCCAAGCGCGAGGACGTGAACAGCGGGCTCGCCTTCGGCGGCAACAAGGTGCGCAAGCTCGAGTACATCGTCCCCGACGTCCTCGCGAGCGGCGCCGACACGCTCGTCTCCATCGGCGGGTACCAGTCCAACCACACCCGGCAGGTCGCCGCGGTCGCCGCCCACCTCGGGCTGCGCTGCCGCCTCGTCCAGGAGAAGTGGGTCCCGTGGGACGACCCGGTCAACGACAAGGTGGGCAACATCCTGCTCACCCGGATGATGGGCGCCGATGCCCGGCTCGACCCGCACGGCTTCGACATCGGCATCCGCGACTCGTGGAAGGACGCGCTGCGCGAGGTCGAGGAGGCGGGGGGCCGGCCCTACCCGATCCCGGCCGGCGCCTCCGAGCACCCCCTCGGCGGACTCGGCTTCGCGAACTGGGCCTTCGAGGTCGCCGAGCAGGAGCGGGCCCTCGGCGTCCACTTCGACACCGTCGTCGTCTGCACCGTCACGGGGTCCACCCACGCCGGGATGGTCGCCGGCTTCGCGGCGCTCGAGGACCTCACGGGGGTGCGCCGCCGGGTCATCGGCATCGACGCCTCCGCGACCCTCGAGAAGACCCGGGACCAGCTCGAGCGGATCTCCCGGAGCACCGCGGAGCTCATCCAGCTCGGACGCGACCTCAGGGAGGACGAGGTCACCCTCCTCGGCGACTGGGCCGGCGACCTCTACGGCATCCCGGTGGACTCGACGATGGAGGCGATGCGCCTCGGCGCCGAGCTCGAGGCGATGATCACCGACCCCGTCTACGAGGGGAAGTCGCTCGCCGGCCTCGTCGACCTCGTCCGCACCGGCGACGTCCCGAGGACCTCCACGGTCCTCTACGCCCACCTCGGCGGGCAGCCGGCCCTCAACGCGTACCACTCGCTGTGGACGTGACCCGCCCGACCGCCCTCGTCCGCCGGCCCGGTCCGCGCCTCGCCGAGGGGCTCGTCACCCACCTCGACCGCACCCCGGTCGACGTCGACCTCGCTCGCGCCCAGTGGGAGGCCTACGGGGCCGCGCTGCGCGACGCGGGCTGGGAGGTGCTCGAGGTGCCGCCGGCGGACGACTGCCCGGACGCCGTCGTCGTCGAGGACCCCCTCGTCGTCCACGGTGACCTCGCCGTGCTCACCCGGTCAGGGGCGCGGGAGCGCCGCGGCGAGACGGCGGGGCTCGAGGAGGTCGTCC
>DASSQJ010000053.1:0-6951 GCA_035702545.1 Phycicoccus sp. | reverse complement strand
AGGTCCGGCGTCTTCAGGAAGTCTCGAGGAATCCTCCAGACAACCGTGTCCGTCCTCTGCCACGGTGGACCCCGTGGCCTCGGTGCTCGTCGTCGACGACGAGGAGAACATCTCCTACCTCGTCTCCTCAGCGCTGCGCCTGGCCGACCTCGAGGTGACCACGGCGTCGACGGGCGAGGAGGCGCTCGCCGCCTGCACCCCGAGCTTCCCCGACGTCATCGTCCTCGACGTCATGCTCCCGGACCTCGACGGCTTCGCGGTCCTGCGCCGGCTGCGCGACCGGGGGGTGGGCGCGCCCGTCCTCTTCCTCACCGCGCGCAGCGACACCGCCGACCGGGTCCGCGGCCTGACGAGCGGCGGGGACGACTACATCGTCAAGCCGTTCGCCCTCGAGGAGCTCGTCGCCCGCGTCCACGTCGCGCTGCGGCGACGCGCGGGCGGGACCGCCCCCAGCGGCCGGCACCAGGTCCACGACCTCGTCCTCGACGAGGACCAGCACCGGGTCTGGCGGGGCGCGGCCGAGGTGCACCTCACGGCCACCGAGTTCAACCTCCTCCGGATCCTCCTCGCCAACGCCGGTCGCGTCGTCACGCGCGCCCAGATCCTCGACCACGTCTGGCAGTACGACTTCGCCGGCGAGAGCGCCATCATCGAGTCCTTCGTGTCGACCCTTCGGAAGAAGGTGGACGCCACCGAGCCGAAGCTCATCCACACCGTCCGCGGGGTCGGCTACACCGTGCGGGAGCCCGGATGACGCTGCGCCGCCGGCTCGTCGTCGCGGTCGCCGCGCTGGCGCTCCTCCTCGTCGTCGCGGGGGCGGGCGTCGTGCTCGTCCAGCGGGCCTTCCAGGTCGGCCGGCTCGACGCCGAGCTGGCCGCGCTCGCCCGCAGCCCGCGCGCCGTCCTCGTCGCGTCGGCCCGGGCCCCCGGAGCCCTCCAGTCCGCGGCCCTCAGCGAGGTGTACGTCGGGCGGATGGGCGCCGACGGCCGGCTCGTCACGGTCCTCGCGCCGGCCACGGACCCGGAGCTCGTCCCCGACGTCGCACCGGGTGAGTCCGTCCCGGTCCCGGAGGGCCGGCCGACCGTGTCCGGGCAGGCGAGGACCGTCCGGGTCGTCACGGCACCGCTGCCGAACACGCGCGCCCGCGCCGTCCTCGCGGTCCCGACGACCGCGGCCGATGCCGCCACCCGCCGGCTGGCGACGACGCTCGCCCTCACCGGTGCCGTCATCGGCCTGCTCGTCGGGCTGCTCCTCTGGTGGGTGGACCGGCTGGGGCTGCGCCCGATCGCCGAGATGACGGCGGCAGCCGACGCCATCACGGCCGGCGACACGGCACGCCGGGTCCCGGCGGGCCCGGAGGGAACGGAGGCCGGCCGGCTCGGGGAGGCCCTCAACGCGATGATCGACACGACGACGGCGACGCACGAGCGGATGCGGCGCTTCGTCGCCGACGCCTCGCACGAGCTGCGGACCCCGCTCACGACGCTCCAGGGCTACGCCGCGCTCCACGCGCGCCGGTCGCCGGGGCCGCTCGACGCCGAGGGCCGGGCGGAGGTCGACGACGCGATGCGGCGGATCGGCGACGAGGCGGCCCGGATGCGCCGCCTCGTCGACGGGCTCCTCGACCTCGCCGGCCTCGAGGAACCCGGAGCGCTGCGGACCGCCCCCGTCGACCTCGCGCCGCTCCTCGTCGACGTCGCCTCGGACGTCCGGGTCGTCGCGCCGGACCGCGAGGTCACCGTCGACGTGCCGCCCACCCTCGTCGTCCCCGGTGACCGGGACCGGATCGTCCAGGCGGTCGCCGGTCTGGCGTCGAACGCCGTCCGGCACACGCCGAGCGGGACGCCGGTCGCGCTGCGCGGCCGGGCCGCCGGACCCGGATGGGTGGTGGTCGAGATCGCCGACGGGGGTCCGGGCATCCCCGCCGAGCACCTCCCGCACGTCGTCGACCGGTTCTACCGGGTCGACCGGGGCCGTGCCGCGGCCAGTGGCGGCAGCGGCCTCGGGCTCGCCATCGCCGACGCGATCGCCCGGGCCCACGGCGGGTCCCTCACCGTCGCCTCCGAGCCGGGCCGGGGCACGACCGTGACCCTCCGGCTACCGGCCCCACCCGCGGTGTGGATGGCCGGCACCGGTGTCCCCGGACGCGCCTAGGCTGGTGTGTTCGGGGCCACCACCCACCGGGGGCCCCCGGCCCGCCCGGGAGGAGGTCAGATGATGCGCGTGTTCGCCGCCGGACGGATCGCCGACCTCACGAACGCCGACCTCAGCGAGGTGTGCGGAACCGTCACGGTCGCCCGCGGGCTCGCCTACGCCCGGCAGGGCCGCGTCCTCGACCTCGAGGTGTCCGACGACGGCGCCGACGCCACCGGCTGGGTGGGGGGCAGCGCCGGCCAGACGTACGCCACCCACGTCACCCTCCGCCCGTACGGCGACCCGCCGGATGGCGCACGAAGGTCCTTGCGGCACTGGTCGAGCCGCTGCTCGTGCCCGGTGGGTGCCGACTGCAAGCACGCCGTCGCCGTCGCTGCCGAGGTCCGCGAGCGAGCGCCGGTCACCGACCACCTCGCCGGCCGCGCCACGCCCCCGACGTGGGAGCGCGCCCTCGGCGGGCTCCTCGACGACGACGTACCCGCTGCGACCACCCCCGTCGGCCTGCTCGTCGAGCCGGCGACACCCGCGCGTGGCCGCGCCCGGGCCACCCCCGAGACCGGCCGCGAGCAGCTGCGCATCCGCCCGGTGGTGCCGGGGGTCCGGGGCGGGTGGATCCGCACCGGGGTCTCGTGGGAGACCTTCGCCGGCGGCTACTACGGCTTCGGGCGCGTCACGTACTCCGACGAGCACCGCGACGCCCTCACCGCCCTCGCGGACGCGCACCGCCGCTCGGTCCGGGCCTTCGGGTACGGCCGGATGCCCGACGCCATCCTCCTCGACCACCTCGGGCCCGGCTGGGTCCAGCTGCTCCGGGCCGCCGACCGTGCCGGCGTCCGGCTCCTCACCGACCTCAGCGGCACCGGGCACGTCGCCTTCGCCCCGGACGCCGCCGAGCTCGTCATCGACGTCGTGCGCACCGACGACGGCGCCGAGCTGCACCCCCACCTCGACCTGCCGGTCGCGCCGGGCACCGACACCCACCTCGTCGGGTCCCCCGCCACCGGCTTCTGGCTGCGCGACGACGACACCCTCGTGCTCGGCGCCCTCGCCGACCCGCTCGACGCGACCCGACAGCGCCTCCTCGACCTCGGCACCGTCGAGGTGCCCGAGGCCGACTGGGCCCGCTTCACCGTCACCCACCTGCCCGGGCTGCGCCGCAAGGCCCGGGTCCGCAGCCTCTCGCCGGACCTCGACCTCCCGGATGCCGTCCCGCCGCGGCTCGCGCTGACCGTGACCGTCGAGCCGGGTCACCGCGCGCACCTGCGGTGGGGGTTCCGCTACGGCACCGCCGACGGCGGCGTCCTCGTCCCCCTCGAGGCGGACGACCCCGACCCGATGCGGGACCGCGCCGCCGAGCGCCGGCTCGTCGACACGCTCCACGAGGTGGAGGAGGTCGGCGCCTTCGAACCGCTCTGGCAGGTCGTGGCCCGAACGCCCCGCCTCGTTCCCGAGCTGCGGTTGCACGGCTTCACCACCGTCGCCTTCGCCCACCTTCTCCCCCTGCTCGAGGAGATCCCCGAGCTCGACCTCACGGTCGTCGGCGAGGTCGCCGACTACAGCGAGGCCGACGAGGCGCCGCTCATCCAGGTCTCGGCCACCGACTCGGCCGGCAGCGCCGGCACCGACTGGTTCGACCTCGGCATCGCCGTCACCGTCGCGGGCGAGGACGTGCCCCTCGCCGCGCTCATCGAGGCCCTGGCCCGCGGTCACGAGCACCTCATCCTCGAGAGCGGCACGTGGTTCGCCCTTGACCGCCCCGAGCTCGAGGCGCTCCGTCGCCTCGTCGAGGAGGCGCGCTCGCTCCAGGACCACCCGTCCGACCCGCTGCGGATCTCCGCCGTCCACGTCGGGCTCTGGGAGGAGCTCGCCGCGCTCGGTGTCGTCGAGGAGCAGAGCGACCGCTGGGTCGAGACGGTCGGTCGGCTGCTCGACCTCGACGCCGTCGAGCCCGCCGAGGTGCCCGCGGGGCTGGCGGCGACGCTGCGCCCCTACCAGGTCGAGGGCTTCCGCTGGCTCTCCCTCCTCTGGGACTGCGGCCTCGGCGGGGTCCTCGCCGACGACATGGGCCTCGGGAAGACGCTCCAGATGCTCGCGATGGTGCTCCGGACCAAGGAACGGGGCGAGCTCGAGCATCCGGTCCTCGTCGTCGCCCCGACGTCGGTGCTCTCGACGTGGGCGAGCGAGGCCGCCCGGTTCGCGCCCGGGCTCGCGACCGCCGTCGTCGAGCGGACCCGGGGCAAGGACCGGCGCTCCCTCGAGGACGCCGTCGGGTCGGCCGACGTCGTCATCACGTCCTACACGGTGGCCCGGATCGACGAGGCGCACTGGCGCTCCCGCCCGTGGTCGGCGGTCGTCCTCGACGAGGCGCAGTTCGTCAAGAACCACCAGGCGAAGACCTACCAGGCCGTCCGGCGGCTCACCGCGCGGGCGAAGTTCGCCATCACGGGGACCCCGCTCGAGAACTCGCTCATGGACCTCTGGTCGCTCCTCTCGATCGTCGCCCCCGGGCTGTACCCGCGCCCCGTGACCTTTCGCGAGCAGTGGGCGAACCCGATCGAGCGCGACGGCGACCGCGAGCGCCTCGACGCGCTCCGCCGCCGGATCCGCCCGCTCATGCTCCGGCGCACCAAGGAGTCGGTCGCGACCGAGCTGCCGCCCAAGCAGGAGCAGGTCCTCACCGTCGACCTCAACCCCCGGCACCGGGCCGTCTACGACCGGCACCTCCAGCGGGAACGGCAGCGGCTGCTCGGGCTCATCGACGACCTCGACGGCAACCGGATGGCCATCCTGCGCGCGCTCACCGCGCTCCGACAGCTGGCCCTCGACCCCTCGCTCGTCGACGAGGAGTACGTCGGGCTCGGCCCGTCCGCCAAGGTGGACGTGCTCGTCGAGCAGCTCGGCGAGCTCGCCGAGGAGGGGCACCGGGCCCTCGTGTTCTCCCAGTTCACCGGCTTCCTCGCCATCGTCCGGGCGCGCCTCGCCGCCGAGGGCATCGCCCACGAGTACCTCGACGGCCGCACCCGCGACCGGCCGGAGCGGATCGCGGCCTTCCGGGAGGGCACGGCCCCGGTCTTCCTCATCTCGCTCAAGGCCGGAGGCTTCGGGCTCACCCTCACCGAGGCCGACTACGTCTTCGTCCTCGACCCCTGGTGGAACCCGGCCGCGGAGGCGCAGGCCATCGACCGCACCCACCGGATCGGCCAGACCCGCCCGGTCAACGTCTACCGGCTCGTCTCGCGCGACACGATCGAGGAGAAGGTCGTCGCGCTCCAGGAGCGCAAACGCGACCTCTTCGCCCGGGTCGTCGACGAGGGCGCCGCCATGTCGCGCGGGCTCACCGCCGACGACCTGCGCGACCTGCTCAGCGGCTGACGCCGGCGCGCCGGTCGAGGTGATGCCGCCCGGAAACCGGAGCGTTCGCACCTCGACCGCGCCTGCAGTCCCACCGGTCGAGGTGATCTCGCGCGGAAAGGCGAGCATTCGCACCTCGACCGCCGCCACCGCGTCAGCCCGGGCGGGTCATCGCCTCCGGGTCGACCCACCGGTCGTACTCCTCCGACGTCACGGCCCCGGAGGCGAGCGCCGCCTCCCGCAGCGTCGAGCCGTCCCGGTGCGCCTGCTTGGCGATGGCGGCGGCGGCGTCGTAGCCGATGTGCGGCGCGAGCGCGGTGACGAGCATGAGGTCCGCGCCCAGGTGCTCCGCAATCCGGGTGCGGTCGGCCTCGAGCCCGGCGACGCAGTGCACGGTGAACGAGCGGCACGCGTCGGCGAGCAGCCGGACCGACTCGAGCACGGCGTGCGCCATCACCGGGGTGAAGACGTTGAGCTGGAAGTTGCCCTGCGTCCCGGCGAAGCCGACGGTCGCGTCGTTGCCGAACACGCGCGTGACGACCATCGTCATCGCCTCGGACTGGGTCGGGTTGACCTTGCCCGGCATGATCGAGCTGCCCGGCTCGTTCTCCGGGATCCGCAGCTCCCCGATGCCGGTGCGCGGCCCGGACGCGAGCCAGCGGACGTCGTTGGCGAGCTTCATCAGGGCGCCGGCAAGCGTCCGCAGGGCCGAGGACACCGCGACGAGACCGTCGTGCGCCGCGAGCTGGACGAAGAGGTTGCCGGCCTGGTGGAAGGCGAGGCCGGTCTCCAGCGAGAGGTGCTCGGCGACCTTCGGGCCGAACTCCGCCGGCGCGTTGAGCCCCGTCCCGACCGCGGTGCCACCGATCGCGAGGGCGAGCACGCGCTGGCCGGCGTGTCGGACGTCCTCCTGGGCCTCGCGCAGCTGTCCCGCCCAGGCCCCGATCTCCTGGCGCAACGTCACCGGGGTCGCGTCCTGGAGGTGGGTACGGCCGACCTTGACGACGTCGCCGAGGTCCTCGGCCTTGGCGTCGAGCGCCGCGACGAGGGCGTCGACCGCGGGGTGCAGCCGCTCCGCGAGCTCGAGCGCGACGGCGACGTGCACCGCGGTCGGGAAGGTGTCGTTGCTCGACTGGCTGCGGTTGACGTGGTCGTTCGGGTGGACGGGATCCTTGCTGCCGAGGGCGCCTCCGAGGATCTCGATCGCGCGGTTGGCGACGACCTCGTTGGCGTTCATGTTGCTCTGGGTCCCCGAACCGGTCTGGAAGACGACGAGCGGGAAGTGGTCGTCGAGCTCCCCCCGGGCCACCTCGTCGGCCGCCTGGACCACGGCCCGCGCCACGTCGTCAGGAAGCAGACCGAGGTCGGCATTCGCCTGTGCCGCAGCCTTCTTCAGCAGGCCGAGCCCCCGGATGACCGGACGCCCCCAGACGAAGGTGTTGCGCC
>DASSQJ010000052.1:0-7551 GCA_035702545.1 Phycicoccus sp. | reverse complement strand
GGAGCCCTAGGCTGTGCTCGTGCTGCGCACGCGCTCCCCGGTCCGTCCGCTGTCGCTCGCCGACCGCGACGACGCCCTCGAGCTGTGCGCGCGCGACCTGCCCCGGTCGGTGTTCGTCGCCGCCCGCGTCCTCGAGGGCGCCCGGACCGGGTCGCTCGGGTCCGTCCTCGGGCACCGCGTCGACGGCGCCCTCACCTCGCTGTGCTGGTCGAGCGCGAACATCGTGCCCGTGGCGACGACCGAGGAGAGCCGCCCGGCCTTCGCCGAGCGAGTCCGCCGGTGGCGAGGGCGCTGCGCCTCGGTCTTCGGACCGCGCGAGGAGGTCGAGGGCCTCTGGGCGCACCTCGAGCCGCACTGGGGGCCGCCGCGCGCGATCCGGGTCCGCCAGCCGCTCCTCGTCGCGCACCGCCCGCCCTCCACGCTCGGCATCGCGCTCGACGAGCGGGTCCGCCCGGCGCGGCCCGACGAGGTCGACCTCGTGCTGCCCGCCGCCGAGCACATGTTCACCGCGGAGATCGGCTACCCGCCCTACACGGGCAGCGGCCGTGGCTACCGCGCGTCGCTCGCCGCGCTCATCGCCCGTGGGCACACCTTCGTCGTCGTCGAGGACGGCGAGGTCATCTTCAAGACCGATGTCGGGAGCCTGGCCCTCGGCGCGGCCCAGCTCCAGGGGGTCTGGCTCACGCCGCGGCTGCGCGGGCAGGGCCTGGCGGCGCCGATGCTCGCGAGTGTCGTCGAGCAGGTGATGCTCGGCCCGGCGCCGCTCGTCACGCTCTACGTCAACGACTTCAACGTGGCCGCCCGGGCGACGTACGAGCGCCTCGGCTTCCGCGAGGTCGGCGACTTCTCGACGGTCCTGCTGTGAGGCCGGAGGAGGGTGCCTGAGGTGTCCAACCAGCAGTGGACCCCGCTGACCGAGGCCGACCTGCCCGCGCTGGGCGAGCTGGCCCGGGCCTGCCTGCGCGCCGACGGCGGCCTGCCGCTGCTCGCCGAGGAGGCGATGCTCCGTCAGCTCTTCCTCGAGGGGAAGGGCATCGGTGGGCGCGACGAGACGGGAGACCTCGTCGCCGCGGCGGCCGTCGCCGCCAACGGGACGGGGCTGCTGTCGGCGACCGCGCTGGTCCGACCGTCCGCCCGGAACCAGGGCCTCGGCGACCAGGTGGCCGCGTGGTGCGCCGAGCAGTCGGGGGGACGCATCGTCCGGGTCCGCCTCGAGTCGTGCCCCCCGCAGGCCGACGAGTTCCTCCGGGGACGCGGCCTCGTCCGGACCTTCGCCGAGCACGTCATGCACCACTCGCTCGACGACGTGCCCGTCGTCCGGCGACCGCGCGGCCTGAAGTCGTTGCCGTGGAGCGAGGACACCGCGCCGCTGTTCCACCGGGCCTACCGTGCATCGTTCGCCGAGCGCCCCGGCTTCCCCGACACCCCGCTCGAGGCGTGGGTCGACGGCCTCGCCTCCGAGCCCGGCTTCCACCCCGAGCTCTCGCGGGTCCTCCTCGACCATGACGGCCGCGTCGCGGGATTCGTCACGCTGTCGGACAACTGGATCGACCAGGTGGGCGTCGTCCCGGCGTGGCGGGGTCAGGGGCTCGGGGCCCACCTCGTCGTCCGCTCGCTCCGCGCGCTGCGCAAGACGGGGTGCGGCGAGGCGTGGCTGGCGGTCAACGTCGACAACCCCGCCCACGAGCTCTACCTGCGCCTGGGCTTCACCGACGCCGGCCTGCGGGCGCGCTACGAGCAGGTGGGGGAGGGCGGCTGACAGCCGCTGGATTTCTCGTCTTTATACCCCCTGGGGTATGGTGGCGGCCGTGCTCTGGCTGACTCTCGCGCTCGCGGTCCTCGTCGGTGTCTCCCTCGGCCTCCTCGGGGGCGGCGGCTCGATCCTCACGGTGCCCCTGCTCGTCTACGTCGCCGGGATGGAGGCCAAGGAGGCCATCGCCACCTCGCTCCTCGTCGTCGGGGTGACGAGCATCGCCGCCCTCGTCCCGCACGCCCGGGCCGGCCGGGTCCGGTGGCGCACGGGGGCGACCTTCGGGCTCGCCGCGATGGCCGGCGCCTACCTCGGCGGCCGGCTCGCCGCGTACATCCCGGGGACGGTCCTGCTCATCGCCTTCGCCGTCATGATGGTGGCGACCGCCGCGGCCATGATCCGGGGTCGGCGCACCCCGCCCCGCAGCACCGACGGCAGCCACCACCTCCCGCTGGGGCTCGTCCTCGCGGAGGGCGTCGTCGTCGGGCTCGTCACCGGCATCGTCGGAGCCGGGGGTGGCTTCCTCGTGGTGCCGGCCCTCGTGCTCCTCGGCGGGCTGCCGATGCCGGTCGCCGTCGGCACCTCGCTCCTCGTCATCGCGATGAAGTCCTTCGCCGGCCTCGCCGGGTACCTGTCGTCGGTGAGCATCGACTGGGGCCTCGCGGCGGCGGTGACGGCGATGGCCGTCCTCGGGAGCGTCCTCGGCGGCCTGCTCGCCGGGCGGGTCCACCAGGACGTGCTGCGCAAGGCCTTCGGCTGGTTCGTCCTCGCCATGGGCGCGTTCGTCCTCGGCCAGAGCATCGTCACCGCCTGAGCCGCGCGCGCGGCAGGGCCCGCGACCGTCGTTATCCTTGCGGGGTTGTCCACCCGACCCCAGGAGCCTCCCCGTGGCCATGCGCATGTCGTCCCTGTTCCTGCGAACCCTTCGCGAGAACCCGGCGGACGCCGAGGTGCCGAGCCACCAGCTGCTCGTCCGGGCGGGCTACATCCGCCGGGTGAGCCCGGGGATCTACACCTGGCTGCCGCTCGGCCTCAAGGTGCTGCGGCGGGTGGAGGCCATCGTCCGCGAGGAGATGGACGCGATCGGCGCCCAGGAGCTGCTGTTCCCGGCGCTCCTGCCGCGTGAGCCGTACGAGGCGACCGGACGGTGGGACGAGTACGGCGAGAACGTCTTCCGCCTCAAGGACCGCAAGGACGCCGACCACCTCCTCGGGCCGACGCACGAGGAGATGTTCACCCTCGCCGTCAAGGACCTGTACTCGTCGTACAAGGACCTCCCGCTCTCGCTCTACCAGATCCAGACCAAGTACCGGGACGAGGCCCGTCCCCGCGCGGGGCTGCTCCGGGGCCGCGAGTTCGTCATGAAGGACAGCTACTCCTTCGACATCGACGAGGCCGGGCTCGAGAAGAGCTACCAGCTGCACCGCGACGCCTACATCCGGATCTTCGACCGGCTGGGCTTCCACTACGTCATCGTCGAGGCGATGGCCGGCGCGATGGGTGGGTCGAAGTCCGAGGAGTTCCTGGCGACGGCCGAGAACGGCGAGGACACCTACGTCCGGTGCCCGAGCTGCGGGTACGCGGCCAACGTCGAGGCGGTGCGGGTCCCCGTCCCCGACCCGGCCGACGCCTCCGGGGTCCCGGCCGCCCACGTCGAGGACACCCCCGACACCCCGACCATCGAGACCCTCGTCGCCCACCTCGAGGCGTCCTTCCCCCGCGTGGACGGGCGGAGCTGGACCGCCGCCGACACGCTGAAGAACGTCCTCGTCACCCTCGTCCGGCCGGACGGGACGCGCGAGCCGCTCGCCATCGGGCTGCCGGGCGACCGCGAGGTCGACGAGAAGCGGCTCGGGGCCCAGGTCGACCCGGCGGTGGTCGAGCCCTTCGACGAGAAGGACTTCGCGGCGCACCCGGAGCTCGCCAAGGGCTACATCGGCCCCGGGGTGCTCGGTGCGGAGCACGCCTCGGGCATCCGCTACCTGCTCGACCCGCGCGTCGTCGACGGCACCGCCTGGGTCACCGGCGCCGACGAGCCCGGCCGGCACGTCCTCGACCTCGTCGCCGGGCGGGACTTCGCCGCGGACGGCACGATCGAGGCCGCCGAGGTCCGCGACGGGGACGAGTGCCCCTCGTGCGGGCACCGGCTCGAGTCCGCCCGCGGCATCGAGATGGGCCACATCTTCCAGCTCGGCACGAAGTACGCCGAGGCCCTCGACCTCAAGGTCCTCGACGAGAACGGGAAGCTGCGCACCGTCATCATGGGGTCCTACGGCGTGGGCGTCTCCCGGGCCGTTGCGTGCGTCGCGGAGGGCAACCACGACGAGCTCGGGCTGGTGTGGCCGCGCTCGCTCTCGCCCGCCGACGTCCACGTCGTCGCCACCGGCAAGGACGACGCGGTGTTCACCTACGCCGAGGAGCTGACCCGCGACCTGGAGGCACAGGGCGTCGAGGTGCTCCTCGACGACCGGCGTCAGGCCAGCCCCGGCGTGAAGTTCAAGGACGCCGAGCTCGTCGGTGTGCCGACGATCGTCGTCGTCGGGCGCGGGCTCGCCGAGGGCCGGATCGAGGTCAAGGACCGGAGGTCGGGGGAGCGGCGCGACGTCGCGACGTCCGACGCCGTGTCGGAGGTGCTCGCCGAGATCGGCCGCGCGTGACGGCGCGGGGGGTCGAGGCGGTCGTCTTCGACTGGGGCGGGACCCTGACGCCCTGGCACGAGGTCGACCTGCCCGAGCAGTGGCGGGTCTTCGCCCGGGAGGTCCACGGCATCCCGGTCGGCAGCCCGGACGTGCCGCAGGAGGACCTCGACGAGGCCCACCGGCTCGCCGACCGAATCCTCGCCGTCGAGTCCGACGCGTGGCGCCGCGGGCGCGAGGACCACTCCTCGGCCGCGCTCGGCGACATCCTCGACGAAGCCGGGGTCGACGCCGAGCACGACCGGCACCACCTCGCGCTCGCGGCGTACCGGCGGTTCTGGGAGCCGCACACCGTCACGGACCCGCAGGTCCGGCCGCTGTGGGAGGGGTTGCGGCAGCGCGGGGTCAAGGTGGGGGTGCTCTCGAACACCATCTGGAGCCGGGAGTACCACCGCGAGATCTTCGAGCGCGACGGTGTCCTCGACCTCCTCGACGCCGACGTCTACACGAGCGAGATCGACTACGTGAAGCCCCACCCCGAGGCCTTCCGGGCGGTGTGCCGGGCGCTGTCGGTCGACCCGCGGCGCGCGGTCTACGTCGGCGACCGGATGTTCGAGGACGTCCACGGGCCGCAGCAGGTGGGGATGCGCGCCATCTGGGTCCCGCACTCGAGCATCCCGGAGAACCAGCGGGTCGAGGTCACGGCGGTTCCGGACGCCCGGGCCCACGAGCTCCTCGACGTCCTCGCCATCGTGGACACCTGGCTGGCTGACTCGTGAGCGCCGGCGCGGCGCGGAGCGTCGCGGCGCCGGGCCGGGCCGGCCGCCGGTGCGGGCGCGGGTGCCTTCGTGGGTGACCTCGCGCCGCACGTCGTCGTCCTGCTCGGCCTCGCCGGCTTCCTCGCGGGCTGGGTCGACGCGGTCGTCGGTGGCGGGGGCCTGGTCCAGCTCCCGGCCCTGCTGCTGGGCCTCCCCGGGGCCAGCCCGGCCCAGGTCCTCGCGACGAACAAGTTCGCCTCCGTCTGGGGAACCGCCACCGCCTCGGTCACGTACTACCGGCGCGTGCACCCCGACCTGAGGACCGCACTGCCGATGGCCGCGGTCGCCTACGTCGGCGCCGTCCTCGGGGCGCTCATCGGGCTGCACATCCCCAAGAGCGCGTTCTACCCGATCATCCTCGTCATGCTCGTCGTCGTCGGCGCGTACACCCTGCTCAAGCCGTCCGTGGGGGAGATGACGCGGCTGCGCTGGTCGGGGCACCGGCACACGGCGGTGGCCGTCGCCACCGGCTTCGTCATCGGCGTGTACGACGGGGCCCTCGGTCCCGGGACGGGCTCGTTCCTCGTCTTCGCCCTCGTCGGGCTCATGGGGTACGCGTTCCTCGAGGCGAGCGCCAAGGCGAAGATCACGAACCTCGCGACGAACCTCGGGGCGCTCACGGTCTTCGTCCCGGGCGGGCACGTGGTCTGGGCGGTCGGCGCCGTGATGGCGGCGATGAACCTGCTCGGTGGCTACGTCGGGGCCCGCACGGCGGTGGCGCGGGGCAGCCGCTTCATCCGCGTGGTGTTCATCGTCGTGGTGGGCGCGTTCATCATCCGGATCGGCGGGCAGCTCCTCGGGCTCTGGTGACCGCCGCCCGACCCCTCCCCCCGAACGTGGGTGATGGTCGGCGCACGGGCATCGTTCATCACCCACGTCGGCGTCGGCTCACGCGGCGCGGCGCCGGGTCAGGCCGACGCGAACCTGCTGCATGAACGCGTGCTCGTGGACGCGGAGGCCGACGAGGTCGATCCGGAGCACCACGTCGTCTCCGAGGGTCACCTCGTTCTGTCGGAGGTTGTCCTCGGACACCGCGAGTCCCACCCGGTGGCCCGACCCGTCGATCTCCACCACGACGCCGCTCTCCCACCACCGCGCATCGAGGTAGACACGTCCGCGACGGGTGCGACGGACCACCTGACGGTCGGGCGCCGGCACCCCGTGACGGCGGCACATGGCTGCGAAGTCGAGCTCACCGAGCGAATGGGCTCCGTCCGCGACATCGGCGAGGACCCGGCGCACGAAGGGTCGGCGTCCGTGGTTGCGGACCGCATCCAGCGCCGCGAGGAGCCGGTCCCCGGTCGTGAGGCGTTGTTGGACGACCATGCAGAGGAGAAGCGCAGCCTGCCGGTCGCTCCGTGCCCAGGCCGCCGCCCGCAGGGCCGCGACCTCCGGGCGCGCCCTCGGCAGTCCGGTGCCTGTCGACTCGAACGGCCGGCGGGTCACCCGGTGAACGCGCACACCCTCGACGCGGGGGCATCGTGCGCCGCGGGGAACCGAGACGTGGACGAGGTCCTCGGAGTAGCCGACCAGCCCGGCCGCCTGCAGGGCGCTCACGCCGTCGACGAGCGCCACGCCTTCGGCTACCTCCCAGACCGCACGCCAACGCAGCGCTTCGGGGGACAGCGGGCCGGTGTGCAGGGCGACCGTGTGGGTACCGAGGCGCTGCCACCGGTCGTTTGCGACCTCGCGGCGGACCGCCCCGTGGTCGTATCCGAGCGTGCGGAGGCGGGCGAGCGTCAGGACGCCACCGAACTCGTCGGCCGCGGACCGGGCGGCACGGCGCAGCATCCGTCGGGACGGGCGCGCGCTCGGCATGTCGGCGATGGTCCTCCAGGCTGCGTCATTCCCGCCCTGGTCATCCACAGGCCACCGAACGTGGGTGATGACCGGCGTCGAGGCGCCGATGATCACCCACGTCCGGGGGTGGAGCGGCGCGGGAGGTCAGGCGGGGGAGGGGACGGTGAGCCAGAGCGCGGCGTAGGGCGGGAGGTGGACGTCGCCGTCGCGTTCCCACGGGAGCGGGTCCCCGGTGACGGCGTCGACCGCGTCGGCCATCCCGAGCTCGCGCACCCGCCACCCCGGCCAACGGCGGGTCTCCGGCGTGACGTTGTACAGCCCGACGAAGCGGCCGATGGGGTGGTCGCGGACGGTGACGAGGACGCCGGGGTCGTCGACGGGCCCGAGTGCCGTCTCGACGGAGGCGTGGAGGTGCGGCAGGGAGGCCCGCGCACGCACGAGCTCGGTGAGGTCTCCGAAGACGCGGCCCGCGACCGTCTCGGTGTCGTGGCGCTGCTCCATCCGCTCGGGGTCGAGACGCGGCCGGTGCGCCCACCGGTTGTCGTCC
>DASSQJ010000051.1:0-6014 GCA_035702545.1 Phycicoccus sp. | reverse complement strand
GGCGCTGCTCCTCGCCCGGGGCTACGTCGCCCGCATCCCGACCCGCACGCTCACCGCCTCGGTCGCCCACGTCCTCGAGAGCGCCGGCGGCGCAGCGGCCGACGACGGGACGGCGGTGCTCGTGGCGACGCAGCCCGGCCTGACCGACGCGTGGCTGGACGCCTACCGCCGGTACCGCGAGGTGGACGAGACGGCGGCGCGCGCGGTCCTCACGGGGTCACCGGCACAGGACCTCGCGACCGCGCGCGCGCCGGACGGACGGGTGGTCGGCGTGGCCCGGCTCGGTGTCGCGTCCGCGTGGGGCGGCATCGCGGCGATGTGGGTCGACCCCGGCCTCCGCCGCCACGGCGTGGCGACCGCCCTCCTCCGGGCGCTGGCGGGCCGCGCCCGCGAGCACGGCGTGCGGTCCCTGCACCTGCAGACCGACCGCGACAACGTCGCCGCGCTGTCGCTGTACCAGCGACACGGCTTCGGGCCGCACCACGACTACGTCAACCTGCGGCGCGCCTGAGCGTCCCCCGGGGAGGGCCGGCGCTCAGCCGCGGTAGGTGCAGGTGACGGAGTCCTCGGGCTGGTAGCGCGTCGTGAACGTCTGGGTCCGCACCACCGTGCCGGCCTGCTTGAAGATCCGGCCGACGTCGACGGTGAAGCCGGGAACGGGGCTCTGCGGGAGGCACCTCGGTCTGTCGTCGACGATCTTCTTCGGCTGCACGACGTTGTAGCGGGCGCTCTTGGTCGCCTCGACGTCCCACTTCTTCCGGCCCCAGAAGTCGACGGTGATCGACGTGTCGGTCGTCCGCACCTGGATGAGCACGCCGCCGTCGGTGGTGTTCGTCCACTTGTGGTGGACGTTGGGGTAGGAGATCGTCGCCTCCCGCCCCTCGGGATAGCGCGAGATGTAGTAGGCGTGCGGCGTCCACGCGTCGAGCTGCATCCCGGCGAAGAACGCGGCGTTGAACACCGTCGTCGACAGCTGGGACAGCCCGCCTCCGTACGCCTCCGAGAGGCGGCCGTAGAGGATGATCGGCGCCTTGACGTAGCCCCTCCCGGCGACGGTCGTGTCGCCGAGCACGGCGTTGAGGCTGAACTGCTCGCCCGGCAGGACGTACGTGCCGTTGACCACGGAGCCACCGCGCTTGATGTTCTGGACGCGCGGCTGGCAGCACGGGAAGTTCGTCGTGAAGGAGGAGATCTTCTCGGTCGGCAGGGTCGCCTTGACCTCCTCGGTCGTCCACGTCGGCTCGGTCCGCCCGAGCGGGACGGTGGCCGTGCGCTCGGTCGTCGAGATCGCTGCCCAGACCGCCGGGACGATCGCGGCGTCGTCGAGGGCGTACCCCTGGGAGCTGGGCGTCACCGTCGGGGTGCGGCCGGCGAAGGTGGCCCGGGCGTCGACGGCGGGCTGCTCGACCTCGGCCTTCGCGGCGGCCGCGTGGACGACGGCCTTGAGGCGCTTCTCGTCGGCCCGGGGCGTGATCCGCCCGTCGGCGTCCGGGGTGAGCACGACCGCGTCGGCGAACGCGGCTGGCTCGAGGGTGAAGGACTTGTCCCCGGCCCTGACAGTGACCGGCGTCGAGACGGCGACCTCCGCGAACTCGGTTCGGACGCGCTCGAACTCGCTCGCCGGGACCTTCGGGAGGATGGGCTCGGCCGCGACGTCGAGGGTGCGCTCGGCGGGCCACCGGGCCCGGACGACATCGGCTGTACCCGCGACGTCGAGGCGCGAGCCGGGTACCGGGGCCGTGTAGCCGACCTTGCCACCGGTCAGGACGAGGGACCCCTCCTTCGGCGCGCGGTCGACCTGGGCCCGCACCTTCTCAAGGGCGGCGGAGAACACCGGCTGGTCCACCCGGACGACGGCAGGCTCCTGGCCACCGCCGACGAGGTGGTGCCACAGGTCGCGAGGGTCGAGGGAGAACCCGGTCAGCCCGTCGACCGTTGCGTCGACGTCGACCGCGATCCCGAGGTCGGACGGTGCCAGCTCCACCCGCGCAGCGCGCGAGGCGAGGGTGACCGGCGCGTCGGCGGCGCCCCCGAAGGCGGAGGTGAGGCTGGACCGTGCCGCGTCGGCGTCCTGGCCGCCCACGTCGACCCCGGCGACGGTCGTGCCCCGCGGGACCCGCTCACCGAGCCACCAGGCAGCGCCGAGGTAGGCGACGCCGAGGGCGAGCAGCACGCCGAGGACGACGAGCGGCCAGCGGCGGGGGCGGGGTGTGCCGTCCTCCCACGTCGGCTCGTCCCACGTCTCGTCGAGGATCTCGTGGCTCACGCGAGGCCCCCGTAGCGACCCCGGTAGTGGACGAGCGCGGACCCGACCGTGTCGGGCAGGGCGATGCTGAGGACCTCGCCGACGATGATCGAGTGGTCACCGGCGGGGTGGACGTCGGTCGTCCGCACCTCGAGGTGCATGAGCGCGCCGTCGAGGAGGGCGACCCCGGTCTTCTCGCCCCGGTGGAACGGGGTCCGGTCGAGCTGGCCGTGCAGCGGCCGCCCCCGGGTCGCGAACCACTCCGACGCCGCCCGCTGGTCGGCGGCGAGGACGCTGACGCCCCAGACCCCCGACTCGAGGACGGCGTCGTGGTAGCGGGCCTCGGTCTCGGCGCAGCAGAGGACGAGAAGGGGCTCGAGGGAGACCGACGTGACGGTGTCGGCGGTCATCGCGTGGTCGTGCCCCCCGGCGACGGTCGTGAGCACGCTGACGCCGTGGACGACCCGTCCCATGGCCTGCCGGAAGACGGCGGGGTCGAGGGGCTCGCTCACGGTGCTCCTTCCGGGAGAGGCCGGCCGGTCGCCGGGTCGAGCCGGGCATAGCCTTCCCGGCCCCCGAGCCGGAAGACGTACCGGTTGGACAAGGCATACCATCCCTCGCCCACGACGACCTGTGTCTCGTGGTGCCGGAGCGCGCGTGTCTGCACGGCGACGGCCGCGGGGTCCACGACCGCCCGGGTCACGACCTCGTCGGGGACCACCGACCCGGCGTACGGGTTCCCCTCCCCCGGCACGACCCAGCCCTCGCCCGCCGGCACGTGGGTGGCGAGCCACTCGCGGTCCTCCGCCGCCCACGAGAGCGGGGTGAGGGCACCGAGGAGGACGGGGGCGTCGGCCGAGCCCGCGACGGCCCGTCGGGTCGCCTCGTGGGTCCGGACGTGGTCGGGGTGACCGTAGCCACCCCCGGCGTCGTAGGTGACGACGACGTCGGGGCGGACCCGGTCGACCACCTCGCGGACCGCTGCGGCGGCGACGGCGAGGTCGACGCCCGCGAACGCCCGGGGGTGCGCGGCGGCGGCCGACCCCGCCATGCCGGAGTCGCGGAACGCGGGCGGGTCGTCGGGGGCGGCGGCTCCGAGGAGGTGGTGGGTGACCCCGAGCTCGGCCATGGCGGCGGCGAGCTCGGCGCGGCGGTGGTCCGCGAGCGGGTCGCCCTCGGCGGCCTCGAGGTGGGCCAGGTGCCCCGGGATGACCTCCCCCTCCTCGCCGAGCGTGCACGTGAGGACGTGGACGTCGTCGCCGCGCGCGACGTGGTGGGCGATCGCGACGCCGGTCGTCAGCGTCTCGTCGTCGGGGTGGGCGTGGACGAGGAGCAGCCGGGCGCGCTCGCCGGCGGGGCGGACCCCGTCGAGGAGCCCCTTCACCGGACCACCGCGATGTCGGCGAACTCGACGACCCCGCCGAGGACGGAGTTCGCCGAGAGGTTCCGGACGTCCGAGCCGGAGACGTAGAGCGCCCGGCGCTCCGCGAGGGCGACGTAGGCCCCCCGCGACAGCAGCGAGGCGTCGATCGCGCCCCACTCCTTCTCGCGCGCCGCGCGGTCAGGGGTCGCCATCGTCTTGGCCATCCACGCGTTGAGGTCCTCGTCGGACCAGTAGCCGTAGTCGCGTCCCGGCCCGGCCGCGGTGACGTTGATCGTGCTGTCGAAGAGCGGCGGCAGGACGGTCGACCCCGAGGCCCAGGCCGGCGCCCAGTTCGACCAGAGCACGTCGTACTCCGTGGCCGCCTTCGGGCTGGAGATCGTCGAGAAGTAGTCCTGGGTGATCGGGGCGGGCCTCGGCTCGAAGCCGGCGTCCCGCCACCCGGCGACGAGCGCCGCCATCGCCTTGTCGGACGTCGGGGTCGACCGGTACGCGACGGTGAAGGCCACCGGCCCCTTGAGCCCCGACTCGGAGAGCAGCTCGCGCGCGCGGGTCACGTCCCCGCGGTCCCCGGTGCCGACGGGGTCCTGGCCGTGGGCGGCGGGCAGGTCGCGCGGGAGGAGGGAGCGGGTCGGGTCGGCGGCCGTCGGACCGCCCATCGCCGTGACGTACGCCTCCCGGTTCGTCGCGGCGGCGAGCGCGAGGCGGGCCTTCTCGTTGGCGAAGACGGGGCTCTTCGTGTTGGGGACGAGGTAGTCGACGACCCCGGTCAGGGGGTTGACCGAGCGCTCCTCGAGGCTCTGGACCGCGGTGATGTGCTGCTGGATCGCGGGCGGCGCCGACCCGAGGGCCACGGAGACGCGGCCGGTGTCGTTGTCGGCCATGATCTGCTGCGCCACCGCCTGGGTGTCCAGGCCCTCCTGGTACCGGATCTGGTCCGGGTAGGCCTTGCGGACCGGGTCGGTCGACGCGGACCAGTTCGGGTTGCGGACGAACGTGCCGCCGCGGCCCGCCTCCCACGTCCCCCGGAGCATGTAGGGGCCGGCCGAGAAGATGTCGAACCGACCGTCCGCGCCGCGGTCCGCGGACTTCTTCACCGGGCCGAAGGCCGGCTCGGTGAGCATCTCGTTGAAGTCCGCGAGCGGCTGGCTCAGGGTGAAGGTGATCGTGCGGCCGTCGCAGGAGACCGCCTTGTCGAACGCCGCCTGCCCGCTCTTGGCCGTGGGTCCGGTCGCGTACGGGCCCTCGTAGGTGCTCGTCCCGTCGGCGTCGCGGGGGACGGCGAGGACGGCGAGGGCGTCGGTCGGGCCGCCGGTGATGTCGCCGGTCGCGAAGGTGCGCGAGATGCCGTACGCGACGTCCTCGCACGTCACGGGACTGCCGTCCTGCCACTTCACCCCGTCGCGCAGGGTGAACGTCCACGACCGCAGGTCCTCGCTCGGCGTCCCCGTGTCGGTCGCCAGGTCGCCGACGAGCTCGGCCTGCTTCGAGGCGTCGGTCGCCGGGGCGTAGGCGGTGAGGGTGCGGGCGAAGACCCGTCCGGCGAAGGCCATGTCCTCGCGAGTCGCGATGCGCTGCGGGTCCCACGCGGAGACCGGTCCGAGCGCGAGTGCGTGGATGGTGCCGCCGCGGGCGTCGACGCGGTCGCCGACCGCCGAGGTCGGCAGGATGTCCGGGGAGGCCGTCGCCGACGGCCGGGTGACGAACCAGAACCCGGCCGCCACCAGTCCGAGGACGAGCAGACCGGCGAGCAGCGCCGTGCGCAGCGGACGCCGCCGCCCACGCGTCGCGCGGCGCGCGGCGCGGGTCGGGTGCTCGGTCCTCGTCTCCTCGGAGGTCCCCCGCACGGGTCAGCTCCTCCTGGCGCGCGCCGCCGCCCGGGCGCGCAGGGCCTGGTCGAGCTCGACCTTGCGGATGCGGACCGCCTCGGGGGTCACCTCGACGCACTCGTCCTCGCGGCAGAACTCGAGGGACTGCTCGAGGGAGAGCAGGCGCGGGGGCGCGAGCCGCTCGAGGACGTCCGCCGTCGCGGAGCGCACGTTGGTGAGCTTCTTCTCCTTGGTGATGTTGACGTCCATGTCGTCGGCTCGGGAGTTCTCCCCGACGACCATCCCCTCGTAGACCTCCGTCGTCGGCGGGATGAACAGGGTCCCCCGCTCCTGGAGGTTCATCATCGCGTAGGAGGTCGCGGCCCCCGCGCGGTCGGCGACGAGGGACCCGGTGACGCGGGTCGTGATGTCGCCGAGCCACGGCTCGTAGCCCTCGAAGACGTGGTGGGCGATGCCGGTGCCCCGGGTCTCGGTGAGGAACTGGGTGCGGAAGCCGATGAGCCCGCGGGACGGCACGAGGAACTCCATCCGGACCCAGCCGGTGCCGTGGTTCGTCATC
>DASSQJ010000050.1:0-16037 GCA_035702545.1 Phycicoccus sp. | reverse complement strand
CCGATGCCCTCGCGCTCCATCTGCGACTTCAGCCGCCGGCAGTAGCCACACCACGTCGTCGAGAACATCGTCACGGTGCCGGTGGGGGGCCGGGGGGGTGTCACCGAGGTCTCCTGGGGTCGCGAGAGGGGCGACCGGGTGAACGCGCCACGGAGGGCGGATGTTTCCGAAGGCCCGCGTGGTCCGCGTCACGTGCGCGGGCACCCGACCGTCGGGGGCGGGCCCTAGGATCGACGCCGATGTCCACCCTGCCCGCGCACCCCGACGCCGACGCGGTCCTGGGGGCCCTGGACCCCGAGCAGCGCGAGGTCGCCGCCCACCCGCTCGGCCCGATGTGCGTCCTCGCCGGAGCCGGCACCGGCAAGACCCGGGCCATCACCCACCGCATCGCCTACGGCGTCCTCTCCGGGGCCTACCAGCCGCAGCGCGTGCTCGCCGTCACCTTCACCGCCAGGGCCGCGGGCGAGATGCGCACCCGGCTTCGCGAGCTCGGGGTCGCCGGGGTGCAGGCCCGCACCTTCCACGCCGCGGCGCTGCGCCAGCTGCACTACTTCTGGCCCCAGGCGGTCGGCGGCGCGGCCCCGGAGGTGATGCCGCACAAGGCGGGGGCCGTCGCCGAGGCCGGCGGCCGGCTGCGGCTGCGCCTCGACTCCGCCGCCGTGCGCGACCTCGCCTCGGAGATCGAGTGGAGCAAGGTCTCGATGCTCACCGCCGAGTCCTACGCGGCGGCCGCGACGCGGCTGCGGCGGGAGCCGCCCGCGGGGCTCGACGCGACGGCGATGGCACGCCTCGTCGCCGAGTACGAGCAGGTCAAGGGCGACCGGAACGTCATCGACTTCGAGGACGTGCTGCTCCTCCTCGCCGGGATCCTCGGCGAGCACGACGAGGTCGCCCGGGCGGTCCGTGGGCAGTACCGGCACTTCGTCGTCGACGAGTACCAGGACGTCAACCGGCTCCAGCAGACCCTGCTCGAGCTGTGGCTCGGGGAGCGCAACGACCTCTGCGTCGTCGGGGACCCGTCCCAGACCATCTACTCGTTCACCGGCGCGTCGCCCGAGCACCTCCTCGGCTTCCGGGCCCGCCACCCCGGCGCCCGCGTCGTCGAGCTGGTCCGCAACTACCGGTCCACCCCGCAGGTCGTCGGCCTCGCGAACCTCGTCCTGCGCACGCCGGGCGGCGGCCGGCGCGGGGGCGCGGTCGAGCTGCGGGCCCAGCGCGACGACGGACCGGCCCCCGAGCTCCTCGTCGCCGACGACGACCCCGACGAGGCGCGCCGGCTCGCCGACCGCGTCGCCGGCCTCGTCTCGTCGGGTCGCCGGCCGGCCGACATCGCGATCCTGTTCCGTACCAACGGGCAGAGCGAGGCGTACGAGTCCGCCCTCGCCGAGCGCGGCATCCCCTACCTCGTCCGAGGGGGCGAGCGCTTCTTCTCCCGCAAGGAGGTCCGGGACGCCGTCGTGCTCCTCCGGGGGGCCGCGCGCACCGACGACGGCACCGTGCCGCTGCCCGACCTGGTCCGCGACGTCCTCCTCGGCGCGGGTTGGTCCCGGGAGGCGCCGACGAGCGGGGGTGCCGCCCGCGAGCGGTGGGAGTCCCTGGCGGCGCTCGCCGCGCTCTCCGACGAGGTGCACGCCACCGACCCGACGGCCCTCCTCCCGGCGTTCGTCCGCGAGCTCGACGAGCGCGCCGCCGCCCAGCACGCGCCGACCGTCCAGGGGGTCACCCTCGCGTCGCTCCACGCCGCCAAGGGCCTGGAGTGGGACTGCGTCTTCCTCGCCGGGTGCTCCGACGGCCTGCTCCCCATCACGATGGCCGACACCCCTGAGGCGATCGAGGAGGAGCGTCGCCTGCTCTACGTCGGGGTGACCCGGGCCCGCGAGGTGCTCGTCCTCTCCTACGCCCGCGCGCGCACGCCGGGGGCCCGGCCGACGCGGCGTCCCTCGCGCTTCCTCGACGGCACGGCAGGCCTGCTCGGGGAGGCCGCCCGCAGTCGGCCGAAGCGGCAGCGGGCCGGCGAGGGCGGCGGCGGGGCACGGGCCCGGGCGGCGACGCGGACCACCTGCCGGGTGTGCGGGAGCAGCCTCGCCACGGCCAAGGAGCGCACCATCGGTCGGTGCGCCGGCTGCCCGCCGACGATGGACGAGGCGCTCTTCGAGGCCCTGCGCTCCTGGCGGCTCGAGACCGCGCGGGAGTCCGACGTGCCCGCCTTCGTCGTCTTCACCGACGCGACGCTCACGGCGATCGCCGAGCGGACACCGTCCGACACCGCCGAGCTCTCGCGCATCCCCGGGGTCGGTCCGGCCAAGCTCGAACGGTACGGCGACTCCGTCCTCGCGATTCTCCGAGATTTTTTCTCGACCGAGAGCGCTTGAGCCGCAGGCTTTTTCGCGATCACAGCGGCCGACACGCCGGCGTCCGGCGATTAATGCGTTGCCACCCCCGCGCACGACCCCCTACATTCGTACGCACGCACCTCGCGTGCCCGGTCGGGCACGCATCCGAGAACGAGGCCCGAGAGGAGGGTTGGACCTGATGGACACGATGACGACGAAGGAGACGGCGATGGCTGCTGCTCGCGAGTTCTGCGCCCGTCCGTGGCGAGGTTCCGACCTGGCTCACACGGGCGACCTCCTCGCTCCGGTCCAGGGGCGCAGTGTGCCCGTCGCCGGCACCGATGTGCGTGACCAGGTCATCGCCATCCGCTTCTCCGGCGTCGCCACCGCTCCGACCACGGGATACGTGTATCCACGCCTCGAGGCACCACCTGTCTAGCTGACAGGCACGCCCCTCGAGGCCGCGGCTCCCGAACCGGATCCGCGGCCTTTCTCGTATCCCCGAGCACCCATCTCGAGACCACCACCGCACCGACCACCACGCGAGGCACGACATGACCACCACCACCGAGCGGTCCCACACCGACCGCCCCCCGAGTCCTCGGCACCACACCCGGCGTGCCGAGCCCACCGAGCGCCTGACCCGGCGCGCCGACCAAGGAGGTGACCACCCGATGCAGCTCACCGAGCTCCTGGACCTCAGCGAGGTGTCCGTGGTCTCCGGCGAGGGAGTGCCCTGCCGCGAGAACGACGCCGAGCTGTGGTTCGCCGACACCCCCGAGGGTGTCGAGTTCGCCAAGGCCCTGTGCGGTACGTGCCCGGCACGCCGCGAGTGCCTCTCGGGTGCCCTCCAGCGGCGTGAGCCGTGGGGCGTCTGGGGCGGCGAGCTCTTCGTCCAGGGCGTGGTCGTCGCTCGCAAGCGGCCGCGCGGTCGCCCCCGCAAGTCGGAGGTCGCCGCGTGAGCACCGCACCACACGTGACAGAACGGAACCGAACGGAGAAACCGATGTACTACCGCCGGATGCAGCAGATCCGCCGCGACATGCAGCACCGCCGGGCCCACGAGGCCCAGCGTGCCGAGCGTGTCGAGGCGCAGCGCGAGCAGATGCGGGCCGTCATCCACGCCATCGCGCGGTGAGGCCCTCCCGATGACTCGCACAGGGGAGAAGGGCACCGCCCCCGGCCACGCGCCGGGGGCGGTGTCGTCCCACGAGCCCATGGAGCGCACGCTCACCGAGCGTGACTTCTGGCGGGCCGTCGCGGCGAGCCTGCTGGCTACGCTGAGGCCATGGCCACGCTGACCATCGCCCAGGACCCCGAGGCCGACCGCGTCCTCTCCGAGGACCCCTTCGCCCTCCTCGTCGGGATGCTGCTCGACCAGCAGTTCCCCATGGAGCGGGCCTTCGCGGGCCCGGCGAAGGTCCTCGAGCGGTTCGGCACGCTCGACCCGGCCGCCGTGGCCGCGGCCGACCCCGAGGCGTTCGCCGACCTCTGCGCCACGCCCCCCGCCGTGCACCGCTACGGCCGCTCGATGGCCGGGCGCATCCAGGCCCTCGCGGCCGTGGTCCGCGACGAGTACGGCGGCGACGCGGCCGCCCTGTGGGCCACCGCGAGCACCGGGCCCGAGCTCGTCGGCCGGCTGCAGGCACTCCCCGGCTTCGGGGACCAGAAGGCCCGCATCTTCGCCGCCCTTCTCGGCAAGCAGCTCGGCGTGCGCCCAGAGGGGTGGGAGGAGGCGTGCGGCGCCTACGCCGAGCCGGGCTCCTACCGCTCGGTCGCGGACGTCGTCGACCCGGACTCGCTCCAGAAGGTCCGCGACTTCAAGAAGCAGGCCAAGGCGGCCGCCCGGGCGGGGGGCTGACGGTGGCCGGGGCCGGGTCCGGCCGCGCCTCGGACCTGCCGCCGGTCTGCGCCACGTGCGGGGCGACCCCGGCCGACGACGAGGCCGCGGCCCGGGCCCGCCTCACGTGGACCCGCGCCACCGAGCAGGGCCGGGAGGTCTGGACGTGCGACTCGTGCAGCCGGCGCCACCTGCGCAGCATCGAGGGCAAGCTCGACTCGTCGTGGTGGTGAGGCGGCGCTGCCGGGTCAGGCGGTCGCCGGGTCCGGGGGGAGCCGACTCTCGTCGATGCCCGGCAGGTAGGCGCAGATCATGTCGCGCAACGGGACGGTCCCGCCGATCTGGCTGAGGACCCCGATGCCGCCGAGCCACACGCGGTGGATGAGCAGGTACTCGGGGGGCAGGTTGAGCTTGAGCCCGATGAGGAACTGCGGCCGCCTGGGGTCCTGGATCTGGGTGGCGGCGGCCCGCATCCACTCGCGGTTGAAGGTGAACTCCTCGTGGAGGATCGGCTCGACGAGGGGTGCGAGGTACTCGAGCAGCCCCTCCGGGTCGACCTCGACCCCCGGGCGGATGAAGCCCTCGGCCCGCAGCCCCCGCGCGACCTCCTCGGCGTCGCCGGCGAGGGCCGCGGTGAGCAGCCGGCCCATCGCGACGGGGAGGCCGTCGGGGAGGCGGTTGACCGCCCCGAAGTCGAGGACGCCGAGCCGGCCGTCGTCGGTGACCCGGAAGTTGCCGGGATGCGGGTCGGCGTGGAGCAGCCGGGCCCGGTTGGGGCCGCGGAGGAGGAACTCGAGGTAGAGGCTCGCGGCCTCGTCGCGCTCGGCGTCGCTGCCCTCGCGGATGATCTGGGCGAGGGGGGTGCCCTCGACCCACTCGGAGACGAGGACCTGGGAGGTGTCGACGAGCACGTCGGGGACGAGGACGTCCTCGTCGCCGCGGAAGGCGCGGGCGAAGTGGCGCTGGTTCTGCGCCTCGAGGTGGTAGTCGAGCTCCTCGGACATCCGGGCGCGCAGCTCGTCCATGATCGGCTTGACGTCGATGCCGGGCACCCAGGACCCGGCGACCCGCGCGACGCGGGAGATCTGGGTGAGGTCGGAGAGCAGGGCCTTGGCGGCGCCGGGGTACTGGATCTTCACGGCGACCTCGCGGCCGTCGCGCCACACCCCGCGGTGCACCTGGCCGATCGAGGCGGACGCGGCAGGCACGTCGTCGAACTCGACGAGCTTCGTGCTGGCCCACCGGGGCCCGAGCTCGGTGCCGAGGATGGCGTGGACCCGGTCAGCGCCCATCGGCGGACCGGACTCCTGGAGCCGGGTGAGGGTCGCCCGGTACGGCGCCACGAGCTCCTCGGGCATCGCGGCCTCCATGACGGACATCGCCTGCCCGAACTTCATCGCCCCGCCCTTGAGCTGGCCGAGGACCGAGAAGAGCTGCTCCGCGGTGCGGGCCTGGAGCTCGGCGGCGACGACCTCCGCGGGCTTGCCGCCGACCCGCTTCCCCACCCCGAGGGCCGCCCGGCCGGCGTGCCCGAGGGGCAGGCCGACGAGCTTGGCGGTCCGGGCGATGGAGGACCGGGGGATCTCGCTCACCCGGCCATTCTCGCCGACGCGCACCGACAGTCGGGTAGTGCGGGCCAGAGCCGGTGCGTCACGGTGGTCGCGCCGGGGCCGATCTCGGTCGAGATGCCCGCCAGCGACTCGTCCCCGCGGAGCACCGCGAGGGCCGTGACGGTGACGACCGCGGCGGCGAGGACGACGGCCGGGACACCGGGGAGGCCGGGCCCGGTGGAGTCGGGCGCTGGCGACGCCGGACGAGACCCGAGGACGCACCGGAGGCATGCCGAGCGGCCGGGGAGGACGAGCGGCCCGACGGCGAGGCCGCCGGGCAGCTGCTCCACGGGGAGGTGGGCCACCCCGCGGGCCTGCCACGGGGTGCCCGACCACGGCCTGAGCGGCGCCTCCGTGCCGAGGACGACGAGGGCAGGTGGCGGGGCGCCCGCCGCGACGGCCAGCTCGGCCGCGTCCCCGGCGTGCCAGCCGCCCCGTACGTCGACGCCCGTGCGCCGCAGCTGCAGCACGCTCTCGAGGGCCACCGGACCCCGCCCGTCGACGACGACGTGCCCCCGCGCGGACGCCACGGGTCGCGGCGTGCCGACCGGACCCTGCCCCGCCATCGCCGCCTCCCGCCCTCGCCCGACCCCGGCCATCCTGCCGGGCGGTGCGCCCGGGACGGCCCCCTCGTCCACAGGCCCCGGGACGTGGGACGGCCCCGGACCGCGGGGGTCCGGGGCCGTCTCCTCGAGACTCGGGGCGCTCAGGCCTTGCCGAGGATGCGGTTGAGGTTGGTCCCGCACACGGGGCACTGGCCCTTGGCCATCCGGCGCCCGTTCTCGGAGACCACGACCTTCCCCTCGGCCTCGCGCTTCTCCTTGCACTTCACGCAGTAGAACTCGCCCTTGTAGGTCTCGTCTGCCATCGACGTCTCTCCTTGTCGCCGTCCGCGGCGGTTCCGCGGCCGGTCCGGTGGTGCCGCTCGTGCGGCCTGGACGTGACCACCCTAACCACGCGGTGTGGGCGCACCGGCATCCGGCGCGCGGCCGTCGTGCGGGCGCGTCACCCCTCTGGCCCCTCTCGTCACATCCGCCACACCCGTTCGGTCCTGGGCCTAGCATCGGGGTCGTGGGCACCCAGGACGTCGAGGTCCGCCGCAGCCGCCGGCGCCGTCGGACGGTGAGCGCGTACCGGGACGGCGGCCGGGTCGTCGTGCTCATCCCCGCCTCGTTCAGCCCCGCCGAGGAGGCCCGGTGGGTGGAGCGGATGGTGGCCCGCCTGGCGACGGGTGAACGCCGCCGTCCCGCGACCGACGCCGCCCTCACCGAGCGCGCGACCCGGCTCTCGGCCCGCTACCTCGGCGGCCACGCCCGGCCGGTGAGCGTGCGGTGGGTGTCGACGATGGGCCGGCGCTGGGCGTCGTGCACGCCGGCCGACGGCACCATCCGGATCTCGGACCGCCTGCGCGACGTACCGGCCCACGTCCTCGACTACGTCCTGCTCCACGAGCTGGCCCACCTGCTCGTCCCGGGTCACGGCCCGGGGTTCTGGCGGCTCCTCGGGTCCTACCCGCGGCTCGAGCGGGCGCGGGGGTTCCTCGACGGCCTCGCGCACGCCGAGGGGCTGCCGCCGCTCGGGGAGGAGGACGAGGACGTCGAGGGCGTCGAAGGCGTCCCGGAACCGTCAGCGGTGGCCGAGGACGCCCCGGGCGAGTGAGACGAGCGGGGCGAGCTCGGCCCGGGTGTCCTCGGGCAGGGACTCCACCGGCCACCACCGCACTGCCAGCGACTCGGCACTGACCCGGGGCTCGGCGCGCGGCCCGGCGACCGCCGCGTACCGGACGTCGAGGTGCTCCCGGCACCGGCCGAAGTCGCCGTCGAGTCGGTGCCGGTCGAGGTGCACGGGACGGGGGAGCGGGTCGAGGTCCGGCAGCCCCGACTCCTCGCGGGCCTCGCGTCGGGCCGCGGCCCACAGCGAGGTGTCGGCCGGCTCGAGGTGCCCCCCGAACTGGAACCAGCGGCCGGCCCGGCGGTGGTGGGTGAGGAGGACCCGCTCGCCGTCGGCGGACAGGACGAGGCAGGACGCGGTGAGGTGGGCGGGTGGCCCGGCCTTCGCGACGGCGTCCGGGTGGGCGGCAAGGTGCTCGAGGTACGCGGTGCGGAGCCGCTCCTGGGCCTCGTCGGGGGCCGGCCAGCAGCCGAGCACGTCGAGGGCGTCCGCGCGCAGGTGTGCGTACTCCGCGGCGAGCGCGGCGTCGGTCACGACCCGTCGCCCTCGTCGCGCAGGAGCGCGTCGAGCTCGGCGTCGAGGTCGTCGCCCTGCGGCGCGGCCGAGCGCTCGACGTAGCCGAGCGGGTCGTCGAGGTCGGCCGCGGACGGCGCGAGGTCGGGATGCCGCCACGCCGCGTCCCGGGCCGCGGGCCCGCCGGAGTCCTCGAGCGCCCGGAAGAGGTTCGCGGCGTCCCGGAGCCGGCGGGGGCGCAGCTCGAGCCCGACGAGGGCCTCGAACGTCTTCTCGGCCGGGCCGCCGCTCGCCCGGCGGCGGCGCACCGACTCGCCGAGGGCACCGGCAGCGGGCAGGTGCGGGCCGGCCGCCTGCTCGGAGACGACGTCGACCCATCCCTCGACGAGGGCCAGCAGCGTCTCGAGGCGCCCGAGCGCCGCCTCCTGGGCGGGGGAGTGCTGGGGGGCGAACATCCGGCCCTGGAGAGCCTCCTGGACGGCCTGCGGGTCGCCGGGGTCGATGGAGCGGACCGCCTCGTCGATGGCCTCGGTGTCGATGCGGATGCCGGTGGCGTAGTCGCGGACCGCGGCGAGCACCGCGGGGGCGAGCCACGGGACCGCGGCGAACAGCCGCACCCGGGCCACCTCGCGGACCGCGACGTAGAGGCGGGTCTGCGGCTCGTCGACCTCGAGCCCCTCGGCGAGCTCGTCGAGCGCCCGTGGCATCAGCGCGACGGTGGGAGCAGGGACGAGCGGGAGGGAGACCTCGCAGCCGGTGAGGACCTCCCCGGCGAGGGTGCCGACCCCCTGCCCGAGCTGCATCGAGAACAGCGACCCCTGCATCCGCCGCATCATCGGCCCGGCCTGGTCGAGCAGGCCCGACATCCCGCCGGGAAGGGCGCCCTCCGGCAGGTCGCGCAGCTGGGCTGCCATCGCGTCGCCGACGGCAGCGGCGACGCCCTCGGCCACCGGCTCGACGAGCCCGGTCCACACCGGCATCGTCGCCTCCACCCACTCGGCGCGGCTCCACGCCGTGCCGTGGAGGGCGGGCCCGACGACGTCGGTGACGGCGTCGAGCCAGAGGCCGGCGACGTGGACCGCCTCGGCCGCCTCCGAGCGCTCGCGCTCGGTGGCGAGCGCGTCGCCCGCGGCGGCGACGGTCTTGCGGGCGATGTCGGTGGCGAGGCCGGCGTCGACGGCCGCACCGCTCGACGGGGCGCTCATCATCGCCTGGACCTGCCCCATGACCATCCGCAGCATCTGGGGGTCGACCTTGTCCAGCCCCATGCCCCGCACCATGTCGGCCACCTGCGGGTCGAGCTCGCCGCCACCGAGCCCGCGGAGGATCTGCTCGATCTCCGGGGGGAGGTCGGGGGTGTCGTCGTCGTGGGGGTCGCTCACAGCCGGGGCTCCTGCGCGGGATGAGAGGATGTCGTCTCGTCACACCCAACCACGCGGCGGCGAGAATCGTTCCGCCGCCGGCCGTGCAGGAGACCCATTGCCGAGCGAGCTTCCCGGGGTCGGGCTCGTCGCCGTCCGCGACGAACCGCTCTCCGTCGACGAGGTCCTCGACGCCGTGCGCGCCCCCGAGTGCGGGGGCATCGCCCTCTTCGTCGGGGTGGTCCGCGACCACGACCACGGCGAGGGCGTCACGTCGCTCGAGTACTCGGCCCACCCGAGCGCGACCGAGACGATGCGGACCGCGTGCCTCGAGGTGCTCCAGCGCGGGGAGGCGGTGGCGGTCGCCGCCGTCCACCGGGTCGGGACGCTCGTCGTCGGCGACCTCGCGGTCGTCGTGGCCGCCTCGGCGCCGCACCGCGGCCAGGCGATCGCCGCGGCCCACGACCTCATCGACACCCTCAAGGCGCAGACCCCCATCTGGAAGCACCAGCACCTCACCGACGGCTCGACCGAGTGGGTGGGGATGCCGTGAGCAAGGTCCCCGGGGAGGTCATCCCCGAGGGCTCGGCGACGGCCCGACCGCGGTCGCCGCGGACCCCGGGCCGGCTCGCCGGCGGACTGCTGACGGCGGTGTTCGTCCTCGTCATCCTCGCCGCCGGTCTCACCTTCGTCGGGCTTCCCTTCGTGACGCTCGCGCCCGGCCCGGCGACCAACGTCCTCGGCTCCGTCGACGGCACCCCGGTGCTCGGTATCGAAGGTGCGACGACGTACCCGACGAAGGGCAGCCTCGACTTTACGACGGTCGTCTTCGACGGCGGCCCCGGCCGCAAGGTCACGGTGTACGACCTGCTCGGCGCGTGGCTCTCCCCGGACGTCGACGCCGTCGACGCGTCGCTGTACTTCCCGCCCGAGGCCACCGCCGAGCAGGTCGAGGCCGAGAACACGGAGATGATGAACGAGTCGCAGGTCGTCGCGGCCGCGACGGCGCTGCGGGCCCTGGGCCGCGAGGTCCCGACGCGCGTCGTCGTGGTGGACGCGCCGGCCGGGGGTCCGGCGGCAGGGGTGCTGCAGAAGGGCGACGAGATCGTCTCCGTCGACGGCCGGGCCGTGCGCTCGACCGCCGACGTCCGCGAGGTGGTCCAGCCGACCGCGCCCGGCACCCGCCTGCCGATCGTCATCCGCCGTGGGGGCACCGAGCGCACGGTCGAGGTCACGACGGCCGCGTCGGGCGAACGCAGCGTCATCGGCGTGCTCCTGCGCCTCGACTACGACCTGCCGATCACGGTGACCCTCAACACCGGGAAGGTGGGGGGTCCGTCGGCCGGGCTGATGTTCAGCCTGGCGATCTACGACGCGCTCACCCCGGGGGCGCTCACCGGGGGACAGCAGATCGCCGGGACGGGCACCATCGAGGACGACGGCGCCGTGGGCCCGATCAGCGGCATCGCCCAGAAGATGGTCGGGGCCCGGGAGGCCGGTGCACGGTGGTTCCTCGCGCCCGCCGAGGAGTGCTCCGCGACCGTGGGACGGGTCCCGGACGGGATGACCGTCGTGCGGGTCTCGACGTTCGACGAGGCCCGTCAGGCGGTCGAGGACATCGCCGCCGGCGACACCGCCGCCCTGCCCCGCTGCCCGGCGGGCTGACCCCCTCCCCGACGGCCCCCTCTCACCCGGCCCCAAACCTGCACTCATTGCCACTTCGCCCGCTCGACACGCCCCTGAACGGCGGTTCGGGCGGCCGAACCGGCAAGAAGTGGGGGGTTGGGGCTCAGGTGGGGGGTTGGGGCTCAGGAGAGGGTGGCCCGGAGGGCGTGCACGAGCCCGGGGGCGATGTCGTCGCCGAGGGCGACCCGGTCGTCGCTGTCGTGGGACCGCTGGCGCAGCAGGCACCGGGCCGCCCCGTCCCGGGTCACCGCGACGACGAGCCGGACGTCCTCGCGACCGGGGTGCCCGGCGACCGCGTCGAGCGCCGCCACCGGGTCCTCCGGCAGGTCCCGCTCGGCGTCCGGGGGGACGACGATCCGCTCGACCGCGATCGCGCACCCGCTCACCTGCTCCGGCCAGGCGATGCGCGCGAGGAGGTCCTCGATGCCGTCGGCGGCGGGCAGGTCCTCCTGCTCCACCGCGCTCAGGGCGCCGGTGACCGCGTCGTGCGCGGCGAGCGAGTCGGCCAGGCCGGGCTCGTGCTCGAGGAGCTCGGCGGTCGGCACGAGGGCGAAGAGGCGGACCGGCTGGTCCCACCCGTCGCGAGCCACGTGCCGCTCGGTGTCGAGCGCGGCGAGGGTCAGCGGGTCGGTCACCGGACGGGAGGGCTGGCTCACCGGACCATGGTGCCCGAGGGCCACGCAGGAAGCGTAGGTAGGGTGTCGTCCCCACGGTCGGCAGGGGAGCATCCCCGGACGGGACGAGGAGAGCTGTGAGTCGCTCGGAGTGGTTCGACGGACCGGACGGCCCGGAGGGCGGCCCGCCGCGCCCCGACCGCGGTGGAGACGGCCCCGCGGGGCCCGCCGCGGGAGGGCGACGCCGGCGCGGACCGCTCGGCGCGACCCTCCTCGTCCTCCTCGCCGTCGTCGTCATCGCGGGCATCGCGGCCGACCTGCTCACCGACCTCTGGTGGTACGACTCCGTGGGGTACCGGGGGGTGTTCGTCACCGAGCTGACCACCAAGGTCATCCTCTTCGTCGTCGCGGCGCTGCTCACCGGTGGCGCCGTCGCGAGCAGCCTCGTCATCGCCTACCGGACGCGCCCCATCTACGTCCCCGTGACGCCGGCCCAGCAGGTCCTCGAGCAGTACCGCCAGGCCATCGAGCCGCTGCGCCGCATCGCCCTCGTCGCCGTCCCCGTCGTCCTCGGACTCCTCGCCGGCAGCGGGTCGATGGGGGCCTGGAAGACCGTCCTGCTGTGGGTCAACCGGGAGCCCTTCGGCGTCCAGGACCCCCAGTTCGGGCTCGACGTCGGGTTCTTCGTCTTCACCCTGCCCTGGCTCACCTTCGTCGTCAGCTTCCTCACCGTGGTCCTCGTCCTCGCGTTCATCGCGGCGGCGTTCACGCACTACGTGTACGGCGGGCTCCAGCTGCCGGGGCGTGGCCCGACGACCCGGGCGGCGTACGTCCACCTCGGCATCCTCGGCGCCCTCATCGCGCTGACCCGGGCGGCGTCCTACTGGCTCGACCGCTACTCGCTGTCGACCGAGCAGGGCTCGCTGCTCACCGGCATCACGTACACCGACGACAAGGCGGTGCTGCCGACCAAGGCCATCCTCGCGGTCGCCGCCGTCATGTGCGCCGGCTTCTTCCTCGCCGCCATCTGGAGCCGCAGCTGGCGGCTGCCGCTCACCGGTGTCGCGCTCCTCGTCGTCACCGCCGTCGTCGCCGGCACGATCTACCCGGCGCTCATGCAGTCGCTCAAGGTCAAGCCGTCGGAGAAGTCCCTAGAGGCGCCGTACCTCGAGCGGAACATCGTCGCCACCCGCACCGCCTTCGGGCTCGACCGCGTCGAACGGATCCCCAACCCGGAACCCGCCGCCACCCAGAACAACGACGTCCTGCGCGCCGCCGCCAACGACATCCCCGGCGTCCGGATCATCGACCCCAACGTCGTCTCGCAGTCCTTCCGCCAGCTGGAGGCGCAGCGTGACTACTACGCCTTCCCCGACACCCTCGACGTCGACCGCTACACCATCGACGGCCAGACCCGGGATGCCGTCGTCGCCGTCCGCGAGATGAACCTCACGGGGCTGCCCGACAACCAGCGGAACTGGCTCAACGACCACACCGTCTACACCCACGGCTACGGCTTCTACGCCGCGTACGGGAACCAGCGCACGAGCGAGGGCGACCCCGTCTTCTTCGAGGGCGGCGGCCGCTCCGCGATCGGCGAGTACGAGCCCCGGATCTACTTCGGGGAGCTGTCGCCGGAGTACTCGGTCGTCGGCGCCCCGAAGGGCGCTGCCCCGCGGGAGTTCGACTACCCGTCGGGCGGCGAGGGCGAGGTGTCGGTGCAGAACACCTACTCCGGCTCCGGCGGGGTCCCGATCGGGAGCTTCGTGCGCCGGGCCGCCTACGCGCTGAAGTACCGGGAGGCGAACTTCCTCCTCTCCGACGCCGTCAACTCCTCCTCGCGGCTGCTCGACCACCGCGGCCCCAAGGAGCGGGTGGAGCGGGTCGCCCCCTGGCTGCGCCTCGACGGCAACATCTACCCGGCGGTCGTCGACGGCCGGATCCAGTGGGTCGTCGACGGGTTCACCATGTCCGAGTCCTACCCGAACAGCCGGCTCATCGAGCTCTCCCAGGCCACCTCCGACTCGGTCGCCGAGCGCTCCGCCGTGGTCTCGGTGCGCTCCGGTCAGGTCAACTACGTCCGCAACGCCGTCAAGGCCACCGTCGACGCCTTCGACGGCTCGGTGCGGCTCTACGGCTGGGACACGACCGACCCCATCCTCAAGGCGTGGAGCAGGGCCTTCCCCGGCTCGGTGCGCCCCCTGTCGGACATCGACGGCCAGCTGATGTCGCACATCCGGTACCCGCAGGACCTGCTGAAGATGCAGCGCGAGCTCCTCACCGAGTACCACGTCACCGACCCCGGGACCTTCTACTCCAACAACGACAAGTGGCGCGTCCCCCGCGACCCCTCGCAGCCGACGCAGGACCAGCCCGTCGTCTTCCAGTCGATCGCCATGCCCGGCGAGTCGGCCGCGTCGTTCTCCATCACCACCCCGTTCGTCCCGAGCAGCAACAGCGAGTCGGGCCGGGAGATCCTGCGCGGCCTGCTCGCCGTCAACGCGGATGCGGGGAACACCGGCGGCAAGCCGTCCGCCGGGTACGGGTCGCTGCGGCTCCTCGAGTTCGGCAGCCAGCAGCCGGCCGGTCCGGGGCAGATCATCAACCAGATCAAGAACTCGACGGCGCGCTCGCAGAACCCGGCCGAGCAGCTCAACCTCGCGCAGTACATCACCAACAACTCCGGCGCGGGCAAGGAGCTGACCTACGGGAACCTGCTGACCTTCCCCCTCGAGGGGCGGATGTTCTACGTCCAGCCGATCTACGTCCAGGCCTCCGCCGGGTCGGGATCGTTCCCGCAGAACAAGGTGACCGTCGCCGTCTACGGGTCCACCGTCGCCTGGGGCGACACCCTCGAGCAGGCCGTCAGCGGGCTCTTCGGACAGGGCGACGGCTCCGAGCAGCCGCAGCAGCCGACGACGCCCGACCAGCCGACGACGCCGTCCGGGACCCTCCAGGCCCAGCTGGCCCAGGCGATCGCCGACATCGAGGCGGCGTACCAGGCCGGGGTCGACGCGCTGAAGAAGGGCGACTTCACCGCCTACGGCGAGGCCCAGACCCAGCTGGCCTCCGCCATCCAGCGGGCTAACGCCCTCTCCCGCCAGCTCGGGACGTCCACGCCCAGCCCGTCGCCGACGCCGACGACCTCGGCGAGCCCGAGCCCGAGTCCCTCGGCGAGCGGCTGACGACGGCCGATTTGGCCGGGTGGCCGGTCGTCACGTAGTCTCGACGCATACCGAGCGCGGTTCCCCGGAACCGTGACTCAACTCGACGCGGGGTGGAGCAGCTCGGTAGCTCGCCGGGCTCATAACCCGGAGGTCGCAGGTTCAAATCCTGCCCCCGCTACCGGATGTCAGGCCCGGGACCACTGGTCCCGGGCCTGACGCGCGTCGCGGCCCATGCCCACCCCGCGCGGGGTGGGGACGGGCGGGCCGCCCGGTGGCTAGCCTCCGCCCGTGGCGGACGAGACCGTGGGGGCCCGGCCCGGCAGCACGCGCCTTGCCGTGCTGCTGGCGATGGCGATGTTCGTCCTCGTCGTCGACACCTCGCTGATGAACGTCTCGATCTCCGCGGTCGTCCGCGACCTCGACACGACGGTGAGCAGCGTCCAGTCGGCGATCGCGCTCGAGGCGCTCGTCTCGGCGGCCTTCATCCTCATCGGCGGCAAGGTCGGCGACCTCATCGGCCGCAAGCGCGCCTACGTGCTGGGGCTGCTCGGGTACGCCGTCGGGGCGGCTGCGATGACCCTGACCCAGAGCGTGACGACGATCATCGTCTTCTGGGCGATCGTCGGCGGGCTCGGCGCCTCGCTCCTCCTGCCGGCGATGCAGTCGCTGGTCCACGGCAACTTCGAGGGCGACATGCAGCGACGGGTCTACGCGATGGTCGGCGCCGCCGCAGCCATCGCCGCCGCCGTGGGGCCGCTGCTCGGGGGCTTCATCACGACGTACCTCTCCTGGCGGGTCGCGTTCGCCCTCGAGGTCGTCGTCATCGCGGTCGTCCTCTCCGGCATCGGCCTGGTCAAGGACGTCCCGTACACCGGCCCCCGCGAGGTCGACCCCGTCGGCGCGGGCCTGTCCGTCATCGGGATGGGTGGGGTCGTCCTCAGCATCCTCGTCTGGCAGGAGGGCGGCGAGTCGGTCCTCCTGCTCATGGCCCTGGGTGTCGCCGCGATGGCGGGTCTCGTCGTCTGGCTGCTCCGGGCCAAGCGCCGCGGTGCCCCCGCGCTGCTCGACCCCGACCTCTTCCGGTCCCCGCACTTCCGCCTCGGCGTCTCCCAGCAGACCCTCCAGCAGATCGCCCTCGGCGGGGTGATGATCGTGCTGCCCATCTACCTCCAGATGGTCCACGAGTACAACGCGATGCAGGCAGGCCTCTCGCTGGCGCCGCTCTCGCTGACGATGTTCGCC